>NZ_BBIY01000036.1:0-8031 GCF_000744065.1 'Chrysanthemum coronarium' phytoplasma | reverse complement strand
AAGAAAAAACCTTAATCAAACTAGTTATAGAAAAAATTATGGACAAACCTTTTCAACTGCTTGTTCAAAACACCAATAATTTTTTAGATATCATCAAAACAGAACCAGAAACAGAAAATATCACTGATATCATTGTTTTTAATTTAAAAATCGATGATTTAGATAAATATAAATACCTTAAAGAAGCTCACCTTAATAAAAGAATTTTTTATATTCTTCAAGACATCCAAAGTTTACTTATAGGACTTGATTTAGAACAAAAAATCAATGAAAAAGTAAAACAAAGTATTGATGAAAACCAAAAAGAATTTTATTTAAGAGAAAAAATAAAAGCGATTCAACTAGAATTAGGGGACAAAGCCAAAAAGGAAGACGAAATTGCAGAATTGCGCAATAAAATCAAAACTACTCCTTTACCTCCTGAAATCAAAAAAAAAGCTTTACAAGAATTATCACGTTACCAATCATCATCATCTTTAATGGCAGAATCTTTTGTAATTAAAAATTATCTTGATTTTTTACTGGAATTACCTTGGGGCAAAACCAGCCAAGATGAAAACGATTTAGTTGCCATTGAAAAATCCTTAAATAACCAACATTATGGACTTGAAAAAGTCAAAGAACGTATTTTAGAATATGCAGCAGTCAAAATAATGACTAAGAAAAACCCTCAAAATATTTTATGTCTTGTAGGTCCTCCAGGAGTGGGGAAAACCTCACTTGCTTCTTCTATTGCCAAAGCTTTAGGACGCCAATTTGTCAGACAATCCTTAGGCGGTTTAAAAGAAGAATCAGAAATTAGAGGCCACAGAAGAACTTATATTGGAGCTATGCCTGGACGCATTCTTGCAGGCATTAGAGACGCCAAAACAGTTAATCCTGTCTTTTTATTAGACGAAATTGACAAACTAGTAGCCAATTATAACTTTGATCCTGCATCAGCTTTATTAGAAGTCCTTGACCCACAACAAAATATTAATTTTATGGATCATTTTTTATCCGAACCATTTGATTTATCCCAAGTATTATTTATCACCACTGCCAATTACCTTGACAATGTTCCCGAAGCTTTAAAAGATCGTATGGAAATTATCGAAGTAAGTTCTTACACTGAAAAAGATAAAATTAACATCGCTTCTAAATATCTTTTAAAAAAACAACTCAAAAATCACGGAATCACTGACACAAATTTAGTTATTGACAATGATACTATCCTTTATTTAATTAGACATTACACCAAAGAAGCAGGAGTAAGAGAGTTAGATAGAATCCTTGCAGAACTAGCTAGAAAAACAGTTAAAGAATTTTTAATTACCAAAAAAGAACAAGTAATTATTACTCCTCAAAACGTTACTAAATACTTAGGTAAAGAAAAATACCTACATCTTTTAGATGAACAAAAAGAAAAAATAGGATCCACTAACGGACTTGCCTATACTTATTTTGGAGGCGATTTGCTTCCAGTAGAAGTTACTTATTACAAAGGTAAAGGACAATTAGTCCTTACAGGTAAATTAGGAGAAGTCCTTAAAGAAAGTGCTTATACTGCTTTAAGTTTCATCAAAGCTAACTGTCAAAATTTAGGAATTGATGCCAATATTTTTGCAGAAAACGATTTTCACATTCATCTTCCAGAAACAGCCATTCCTAAAGATGGTCCTTCAGCTGGAATTACTATTGCTACTTCCCTTGTCTCTGCAATTACCCAAAAATATGTTAAAAAAGGTTTGGGAATGACAGGAGAAATTACTTTACGAGGCAATATTTTAGCTATCGGAGGTTTAAAAGAAAAAGCTATTGCTGCTAATCGTAGTGGTCTTGACACTATTTTTATTCCTCAAGAAAATATCAAAGATATTGAAGATATTCCTGAAGAAGTAAGAACTAAATTAAATATTATTCCTGTATCAAACATTTCTGATGTTTTTTCGCAAGTATTTGTTTGATTAAGATATAAAAAACACCATCTTTAAGATGGTGTTTTTTTGTTTTTATACATAATCGAGGCAATATTTTAGCTATCGGAGGTTTAAAAGAAAAAGCTATTGCTGCTAATCGTAGTGGTCTTGACACTATTTTTATTCCTCAAGAAAATATCAAAGATATTGAAGATATTCCTGAAGAAGTAAGAACTAAATTAAATATTATTCCTGTATCAAACATTTCTGATGTTTTTTCGCAAGTATTTGTTTGATTAAGATATAAAAAACACCATCTTTAAGATGGTGTTTTTTTGTTTTTATACATAATTAAAAAGTTTTCAAAACTTCAATTATTATTTTAATATTTATTTTTTTCGATAAAAATTACAAAAGAATAAAGGGGCAAAAAATCATTTACAAAGAAAAATTTACTTTCCTCCAATATTTAAATCCCCTACATAAACGCTAGAACTACCAAATCCTGAAGTTTGAAATTCAAAATCATTAGCAATGGTGTCTACATTTTTAAGAATATCAAAAAAATTACCAGAAACAACAATCATTTTAACAGGAGTTGTAACTTTACCTTTTTCAATTCTAAAACCACTAGCTTGTAGGCTAAAATCTCCACTAACAGTTTTAATTCCTGCATGCATCCCTACTAAATCAGTAATATAAATACCATTTTGAATAGGTTCAATCATTTCTGAAAAACTTTTTTTGCCAGGCACCAAATAACAATTAATCATAGAAGTACTGCCATCAAAACCGTTTCCAGTTGGAGCTTGTTTAAAAATGCGAGCAGTTTTTAAGTTGTGGATAAATCCTTGAAAAACTCCTTTAGTAATAATGGGTTTGGTTTGGCAAGCTACTCCTTCATCATCAAATTTTTCTTTAAAATAAGCCCCATCGTTTAAAGGATCATCAATAATACTAACTTTTTCAGAAGCAATTAAACAATTAACTTTATCTTTTAATTTAGTTAAGTTGCGATAAGCACTTGTACCAGTAAAAATATCGCTGAAACTTTCCAAAAGGTCTGCAAACATTTCATTAGAAAAAACAACTGGATATTTTTGAGATACCAAAGATTTAGCTCCTAATTTTTTTTCGCCCATCTCAACAATTTCAGTACCTAATTTAACAGGATTGAAGGTTACAAAATCCTTAGCTAAAATACTTTTGCCATAACTTTCAATTTCGCCTTCTTTTTGAAAAACCGCAGAAGCATACAAATAAGCAAAGCTGTTTTGGTGCGATAAATTGAGCCCTTTGGAATTTAATAATGTTTTTTTATGATAAAATTCTTGGTAAATAATGCCATTAGTAGCTTGCAAATGGGAACTTTGCAACATTGTTTTTTCTAACTGCAACAACAAATTTTGTTTTTGTTCTAATGGAACTTGTCCAAAATCAAAGTTATTTTCCAATACTTCAGGATAACTGGAAGATCCTTCAAAAATAAGAGCAGGTTCTTTAGAAGTAATTGTTTGGCAATTTTCTTTGAGGGTTTCAAAAGCATTATCAAAAGCGCTGTCAGTTAATTGTTCTAAAGCAATAGAAGTTTTTTTATTGGCAAAAATACCTCTTATAACTGCAGAAGCAACATCGCTCCAAACACAAGCATCTATTTTGCCTTTATCCAAAGATAGTTTAAAAGTTTGACTTTCATGAATTGCAATTTCTAATGCTTCAAAACCTTGTTGCATTCCTTTTTCTAACCATTTTTGATAATTGTTAGGAGTGGGGTTTGTGTGAGTGGTTTGGCTTTGGGGTTTTGGTGTTTTTGTTACGTCGTTTATCATTTTTGATTTCCTCCTACAATCATTCCTTTTACTCTAATAGTGGGTTGTCCTACATCAACTGGTAGAGAACCAGAACAAGAACCACATATTCCTTGACCTAAAACTAAATCATTGGCAACACGGTCAATTTTAAATAAAATATCTGCTCCATGACCAATTAACATCGCTCCTTTAACATGGGTTGTTAATTTACCATTTTCGATTAAATAGCCTTCATTAACTACAAAATTAAATTCTCCAGTAGCAGGAACAACTGTTCCACCACCTAGACTTTTAGCATAAAGACCGTAAGGAGTATCTGCAATAATTTGTTCGGGCGTTTCTGTGCCTTTTTCGATGTAGGTGGAATTCATGCGCGAAGTAGGAGAGTATTTATAAGATTGTCTACGTGAAGAACCGGTAGATTGCATCTTCATTTTGCGTCCGTTTCTAAAATCAATTAAATAACCTTTAAGGATACCTTTTTCAATTAAAAGATTTTTTTGGGTGGGATTTCCCTCGTCATCAAAATTAAGACTGCCCCAAGACGCTTTAATAGTTCCATCATCATAAGCAGTTACAACTTCAGAAGCAACTTTTTGATTTAATTTATTACAAAAAGGAGAAAGACCTTTAGCAACTGCAGTAGCTTCAAGGGGATGTCCGCAAGCCTCATGGAAAATAACACCTCCAAAACCATGATTAATTACAACTGGCATAGTTTGAGGTTTTAAAGATTTAGCATCTAATAAAGCAACTGCTTGTTTTGCTACTTGTTTGGCAATTGTTTCTAAATCAATTACATCCAAGAATTCCAATCCCATTGCGCGTCCAGGACCTTCAAAGGCTTCTTGCATTTCTTGTCCTCTTTGTGCAACTCCTACAAGACCACATCTAATATAATTGCGTGTGTCATTTTGATAAACTCCTAAAGTATTAGCAATTAAAACATGTTGTTCTTTTTGGCTTAAAGAGGTGATGGATTGAATAATTTGAGGATCATAATTTTGAATAATAGCCGATAATTTAAGTAATTTTTGGGCTTTTTGTTCTTGAGTCATACTGTTATAAGGTTTTTGGATAGTATTTTTTAGGGGTTTTTCGGTTTGCAAGGCAATAACTTTATTTGCTTTTCCTTGAAAAGATTTTTTTAATTTTAAAAGCAAGGATAAAACATTTTGATAATCAGTTTTATTGGTATAGCCATAAACTTCATCAAATCCTTTTAATAAGCGAATTCCTACTCCAAAAGTATTAGAAGTATCAGCAGAAACTACATCTTTGCCAATTACTTTAAGGGTGCGAGAATAAGCATTTTCAAAAAATAATTCTGCAAAATCAGCTCCCTTATCTAAAGATAAATTTAGAATTTTTTGAATATCTTCTTTATTTAACATCAAATAATATTCTCCTTTATATTGTTTGTAAATCTCTTTTATTTTATCATTTTTTTAAGCTTTTTAAGCATATTATATAAAAGTTTTCCAAATGAATTTATTATTGTTTTGTTAATTTGTTTGTTTTTATCAAAAATATGTTATAATAAAATACACAATTAAAGATGATCATATAAAAGCATAAAAACGTTGAAATAAGTATTTTTAATTCGTTTATTGCATTTCATCATCAAAATATTAACTTAAAAAACTTGATATAATATAAATATTTATTTTTAAAATCATTATAATATTATAAAAAGAAAAGAGGCAAGTAAATGTTTAGAATCAAATTTATTATTTTTAAACCAGAATTAGATAAACAAGGAAGAAAGCAAATAGATTTTTGGAAAAATCAAATTAGAAATATTTTTAATTTCCTTTTCTTTTTGGTAATTTTGTTATCTTCGGGGTTTATTTCATTTCATATAGATAGTATTTTAAAACAAAATACCACATTACACCCTTTAATGAAAAATTTTCTTATTATGGTGAAATTATTTTTTTGGATATGTGCACTTTTATCCCTTCCATTTGTTTTTTGCTCGTTTTTTTGATGGGTGTAGATAGTATGAAAGGAAGAACATTTAGCCAATTCATTTTAAGTAAAATATATTCAAAACCACAAATTGCTCCTAATGGTAAAAATAATCAATCCAAAAATAATACAAATACCACCAAAAAATAACAAAAATAAATATAAATGTCAACAATAAATAAAACAAAAACTCCTTATATTTATATATTATAAGGAGTTTTTTCAATATTCTTTTATATCTTTGAAACAAATAATTATTTAGTAGCAAGAATAGCAAGAAAGGCTTTTTGGGGTAATTGAACTTTTCCTAATGTTTTCATTTTCTTTTTACCTTTTTTTTGTTTCTCTAATAATTTCTTTTTACGAGTAACATCGCCTCCATAAAGTTTAGCTGTTACATCTTTACGCATAGCTTTGATAGTTTGTCTGGCAATAATTTTTTTACCCAAAGCTGCTTGAATAGGGATTTCAAACATTTTTTTAGGAATAAACTCTTTTAAAGTCTCACAAATAGCCTTTCCTCTTTCATAGGCAAAATCATGATGAACAATTAAAGATAGAGCATCAACAATTTCTCCATTTAATAAAATATCCATTTTTTGTAATTTAGAAACACGATATTTATCTATTTCATAATCAAAAGAAGCATAGCCTTTGGTTAATGATTTTAACTTATCAAAATAACTATAAATAATTTCTGAAAAAGGCAGCAAATAATTAATCATTACTCTTTGACTATCAATATATTCAATATTTTGAAGGGCTCCTCTTTTGTTTTGGGAAAGCTCCATTACTTTACCAATATAGATTTCAGGACACATAATAGTAGCTTTAATGAAGGGTTCTTCAATGCGGTCAATCATTTGAGTGGATGGAAGTTTGGAAGGATTATCAACTAAAAGTTTTTCTCCTTTGATAGAATAAACATGATAAATAACAGAAGGAGCAGTAGCAATTACTTCTACTCCAAATTCACGACTAATTCTTTCTTGAATAATTTCCATATGCAAAAGTCCCAAAAACCCAGTTCTAAAACCAAGTCCCAAAGCATTAGAATTTTCAGGTTCAAAAATTAAGGAAGAATCGTTGAGTTTTAATTTTTCCAAAGCTTCTTTAAGGATGTCATATTTATTGGTTTCGACAGGATAAAGTCCACAAAAAACTACTGAATTCATTTGTTTGTATCCCGGTAAAGGTAGCAAAGCTTGATTGGTTTGCGAAGTAATGGTGTCTCCAACTCTTACATGATTAATACTTTTAATAGCAGCAGTAAGATAACCTACATCACCTGGTGCCAAAAAATCTTTTACAATTTGTTTGGGATTATAAACTCCTACTTCAACTACTTCATAAACGCTATTACTTGCCATAAAACGAATTTGATCGCCTTTTTTAACTATGCCATTGACGATTCTAATGGAAGGCACAACTCCTTTATAAGAATCAAAATAAGAATCAAAAATTAAGGCTTGCAAGGGCTTTTGAATGTCTCCTTGAGGAGGTGATATTCTAGTTACTATTTGTTCCAAAATATCAATGACTCCAAGCCCTGTTTTTCCACTTGCAATTAAGGCTTTTTCAGGGTCAAGTCCCAAAGTTTCTTTAATTTCTTCTTTAACTTTAGGAACATCTGCGCTTGGCAAATCCACTTTATTCAAAACAGGAATAAGGGTTAAATTGTTATCAACAGCTAAATAAACGTTGGCAAGAGTTTGGGCTTGAATGCCTTGGGCAGCATCAATAATTAAAAGAGCACCTTCGCAAGCTGCCAAAGAACGCGATACTTCATAACTAAAATCAACGTGTCCCGGTGTGTCAATCAAATGCATAATATAATTTTTGCCATCTTTGGACTTGTAGTTAATTTCTACAGCATTTAATTTAATAGTAATTCCGCGCTCGCGTTCTAAGTCCATGGAATCCAAAATTTGTTCTTTCATTATTCTTTTGTCAATTGTGCCTGTAAATTCTAGAATACGGTCGGCCAAAGTTGATTTACCGTGGTCAATGTGGGCGATAATGGAAAAATTACGGATGCGTTTTTGCCTTTCTTTTAATTGTTCTATGTTCATTTTTTGTTTTTTTCCTTTATATTTTGGTTGGTTGGTTTTAGTTTGTTTTTGTGGGTTTTAATGTGGTTTGTGCTTGGTAGAATTAATTTTTATGATTTTTATTGGTTTTTAATTGTGAAATGATATTTTATAGTTATTATTTTTTTGGTTATTGGATTTGGTAGTTTGTTAAGGTTGTTTTATTCTTTTTTAAGTTTTTTAAAATAACTATTATAAATCATTGTAAAGTTAAATTATTTAATATCTAATTCAAAAGTTATTATAACAAAAAAATAGTTT
>NZ_BBIY01000037.1:0-5513 GCF_000744065.1 'Chrysanthemum coronarium' phytoplasma | reverse complement strand
TTTATTTACTTTTTTATCTTTAATAAATGGATTCCAAAAAAAAATTCCTTTACTCTCCTTTTAGTTTTTAGGGAATAAAAAACTCCCTTACCTTTATTTCACTCTTTTTTTTGCAAGTTTTTTGCTCATTTTCCATTACTTTTCTCATCTTTTATATCATTTTCTTATCTTTTCTTACTTTTTGCTAATCTTTTTTGTTATAATTAACAAAGAAATTATTATTTATAAATAATATATATAATCCGATATAAATATAAAGGAATATATTAAAGGAATTAAAATGAAAACCAATAAACATCAATTTATTAAAGTTCGCGGAGCTCGTCAAAATAATTTAAAAAATATTAATATCGATATTCCCAAAAATAAATTAGTTATTATAACAGGATTATCAGGTTCTGGCAAATCTTCTTTAGCTTTTGATACTTTATATCAAGAAGGAAAAAGAAGGTATGTAGAATCATTAAGTGCTTATGCTAGACAATTTTTAGGTAGTTTTGAAAAACCTGATGTAGATAGTATTGAAGGTTTGAGTCCTTCTATTAGTATTGACCAAAAAACAACTTCTAATAATCCTCGTTCTAATGTGGGAACTATTACAGAAATATATGATTATTTAAGATTAATTTATGCCAATATTGCAGTTCCTTTTCATCCTGAAAAAAATATTGTCTTAGAAAAACAAACCAAAGAACAAATGATTACTAAAACTAATCAAATATTTTCCAACCAACTAATATTAATCCTTGCTCCTATAATTGAAAGAAAAAAAGGTACCCATCAAAAAACCTTAGAAGCTCTTGCCAAAGATGGTTTTAATAGAGTAATGATTAATGATACTATTTATTTAATGGATGATATTCCTTCTTTATCAAAAAATCAATATCATAATATTTATGTAGTAATTGATCGTTTTGAAGTTAATTCAGATAATCAAACTCGTCTTTTTGAAGCCTTAGAACAAGCTCTAAATTTAGCTCAAGGAAAAGTTTTTATTATGAATTATCAAAGTAAAAATAGTAATGATAGTAATAAGAATGAAAACAACAATAAAAACCATCAAATATTAAAACTAAATTGCAATTATCATTTAGAAGGCATTAATTTTGATATTCCCTTGCGCGAATCAAGACTTTTTTCATTTAATACTCCTTTAGGAGCTTGCCAAAGTTGTAAAGGGATTGGAAAAACAGCAGAAATTGATTGCGATATGATTCTAGATTATGAAAAACCATTAAATAAAGGTGCAATTTTAATTTTTAAAAGTAATAATGAATATAATAATTTTGCTAGCAAAGAACAAGAATTAAAAGCTGTATGCAATCATTATCAAATTGATATGACCGTTCCTTTAAAAAAAATAGATCCCCAAAAACTAAATATTATTCTTTATGGTTCGCCTGACCAAATTCCTTTAACGACTCCTTTGCGTTTTTCTCGTTTTTCCAAAAATACCACCACCAAAACTCTTAAATATGATTTTTTTGAAGGTATAGCTTCTATGCTTAAAAGACGTTTTGAAGAAACAACCAGCGAATGGCTCAAAAAATGGCTTTCTAATTATATGATGGAAAAAAAATGCAAAACATGCCAAGGACAAAGACTTAATCAAGGGGCTTTACTTTTTAAAATTAATAATAAAAATATTTATGAAATAACTGATTTATCAATTGAAAAAACCCTTGCTTTTTTCCAAAATTTAGAATTGTCCAAGGAAGAGACAAAAATTATTAATTTAGCTCTCAAAGAAGTTATTAATCGTCTTACTTTTTTAAAAGAAATTGGGTTAGGATATCTTTCTTTATCGCGCAGTGGAGCAACTCTTTCGGGAGGAGAAGCACAAAGAATTAGACTTGCTACTCAAATTGGCTCCCAACTTTCAGGAGTACTTTATGTCCTTGATGAACCTTCCATTGGATTGCACCAAAAAGACAACGATCTTTTAATTAAATCACTTCAAAAAATGCGAGATTTAGGCAATTCTTTAATTGTAGTAGAACACGATCATGATACAATGCTTGCCTCTGATTATTTAATTGATATTGGCCCTCAAGGAGGCATTTTGGGAGGGAAAGTACAAGCTTTTGGCACACCCCAAGAAGTAATGCAAAACAAAAACAGCCTTACAGGAAAATACTTATCTAAACAAATCCAAATTACAGTTCCCAAAACTAGAAGAAAAGGCAATAAAGATCATATTTTAGTTACCAAAGCTTCTAAAAATAATCTTAAATCAATTGATGTTTGCTTTCCTATGCAACAATTAATTGTAGTTACAGGCGTTTCTGGTTCGGGAAAATCTACTTTAGTAAATGATGTTTTACTTTATTGTTTACAACAAAAATACAGCAAAAAAAACAAAACTCAACAAAAAGATTTTAGTCATTTAGTAAACGATTTTAACAAAGTCAAAAAAATAGTTGAAATTTCACAAGACCCAATTGGTAAAACTCCTCGCAGTAATCCCCTTACTTATACTGGTGTTTTTGATGAAATTAGAGAACTTTACTCCAAAACTAAAGAAGCCCAAATGAAAGGTTATCAAAAAGGGCGTTTTTCTTTTAACATTAAAGGCGGTAGATGTGAGGCTTGTAGTGGCGATGGAGTTAAAAAAATATCTATGCATTTTTTACCAGATGTCTATGTTATGTGCGAAGCTTGTAAAGGGACTCGTTATCAAAAAGAAACTTTAAGCATCAAATACAAAGATAAAAATATTGCAGATATTCTTGCTATGAGTGTTGAAGAAGGGGTTTTATTTTTCCAAAATCATCCCAAAATTAAACATCAATTAGAAATTTTACAAAATGTAGGGCTTGGCTACATTAAATTAGGACAGTCCTCGCCAACTTTATCCGGAGGAGAAGCCCAACGAGTTAAATTAGCAAGCGAACTACACAAAAAAGTTATTCCAGGTGCTTTGTATATTTTAGATGAACCTACCACAGGACTTCATTCAGAAGATGTTAGACAATTGCTTAAAGTTCTTCATCAAATGACAGATCAAAAAGCTACTATTGTTGTAATTGAACATAATTTAGATGTAATTAAAAATGCTGATTATATCATTGATTTAGGTCCTGAAGGAGGAGCTTGTGGCGGATATGTAGTTGCAACAGGAACCCCAGAACAAGTAAGCCAAAATGAAAAAAGTTATACTGGTAAATATTTAAAAAAGATTCTTAACGAAGAAAAATAAATCCAAAATTTAAAGATGCAATCAAACTTTTAATTTAGATAAATCCCAACTAACTACATCCTAAACATTGGACTAATTAAAATCAATTTAACAATTTAAAAAACTAATATTTAAAAAAAATGCAAAATGGGCAAAAACAAAAACCACTTTTAAACTCACACCAACTCAGAAAGCAAAAATTACTAATAATTTCAAGAAATATTTAGTTATTATGGTATAATAAATAGTAGGAAAGAAAAGTAATTTACACAATTACAAAATTTATAAATGACAATTATTTTTCTACCACAAAATATTTATAAAAAAGATTAAATGAATTAAAAAAAGCTAAAAAATTAAACTAAATAAACCCGCGAACCCAAAAAACAACTTTTAATTTAGTTAAAAAAACTTAATTATAAATTATTTGCCAAATTGTAAAACAAAAAAGCAAAAACCCAACTTGTTTCCCCAAAAAACAATTAACACTAATTTAATTGGAATTTGCTTATATAATCAATATATAAATGAAAAAACTCATAATTATTTGCAACTATTTGCACCAATCAAACCAAATAACCCCCAACAACAATATTTTTTAGTTTTTATTGATGCTTCATAATCAAAATAAATAACACCCCAAAACATAAAACAAACCCCAACAAACCAAAAAAGGAAAAGGTATTAAAAATGGAAATTAAAAAAATCAACGATCAAAAAGTACAATATTTTTTTGAAGTTTCTTCAAAGGAATTAGAAACCCAACTGGCTAGTGCTTATGAAAAAATTAAACCAAAAGTAGAAATTAAAGGTTTTAGAAAAGGGCACGTTCCAAGAAAAATTTTTGAAAATCGTTTCGGTAAAGACAATTTATACTCCGATGCATTAGAAAATATCGTGCAAACCAAATATCAAGAAGTCCTACAAAAAAAAGATTTCGAAAGTATGGGAATGCCTCAAGTAATTGATTTAGACGAAAAAAAACTTAAAGATAATCAAAATTTTACTTTCGGACTGGAATTTATCGTTAAACCTAAAGTTACTTTAAAAAAATATTTAGGGTTAGAAATTACAAAAGACGATCTTGAAGTAACAGATTTTGAAGTGGAAGAAAAAATAAATTCCTTATTAGAAAAACAACCAACTTTGGAACCCAAAACCCAAAACGACTTTTTGGAATTAACAGACACTGCTATTTTTGATTTTGAAGGCTTTGTTGATGACAAACCTTTTGAAGGTGGCACTGCCAAAGATTTTAGTTTAGAAATTGGCTCTGGTCAATTTGTACCTGGTTTTGAAGACCAAATGTTAGGGATGAAACAAGGACAAACCAAAGACATTAATATCACTTTTCCAAGCGATTACCACCAAAAAAGTTTAGCTAATCAAAAAGCTGTTTTTAAAGTAACTCTACACCAAATCAAAACTAAAAAAATACCTCAACTAACAGATAATTTGGTAAAATCACTTAAACTTGCCAATGCTTCAACCGTAGAAGAATTAAAAAACAACACTAAACAAACTCTTTTAGCTCAAAAAAAACACAAAGACAAAGAAAACGTTGAAAAACAAGTAATAGAACAATTAGTTAAAAATTCCGAATTAGAAATTCCTCAAGAAATTGTTTCCCAAGAACAAATCCGCCTCCAAAAAGAATTTGAAGCACAATTAAAACAACAAAATTTAACTTTGGAACAATACAAACAATATTTAGGTATTGATGATGAAAAAATGGAAAAAGAATTCAGCCAACAAGCACAAAAAAACCTCCAATATCAACTTATTATGGAACAAGTTGCAGCCCAAGAAAAACTAACTATTTCCCAAGAAAAAATCGAACAACAATACCAAAACTTAAGTAACCATTACAAAGTTCCAGTTAATCAAATCAAACAAAACCTTCCTCACAAAAACCTAAAACATTCTCTTTTGATGGATGAAGCCTTAGAACTTGTTATTAATAAAGCTGTTGTTGCTAAATAAAATTTATTACCCCAACAAAAAATCACTCCACAACTTAAAAATGAAAAAGTTTAAAAGTTAAAAAAATATCGAAAGGATGAAAATATATGAAAACCAAAAGCAAAAAATTAAAATCCGATCTTTCTATGGATGCATTTGAAGATATTTTTCAAGAAATTCCTGAACAACTTCCAGTTGTGGTTATCAGCGAAGTAATGCCTATTCCAAATGTTGATTTTCGTATTGAAGTATCAGACAATTCTTATTTAAAAGCTTTAAAAGAGTCAGAAACTAACGCAAATTCTTTTGTTATTCTTTTAACTCAAAAAGATTTATCACCCAACAAACCCAAACTAACTAACCTTCAACGTTA
>NZ_BBIY01000038.1:0-11431 GCF_000744065.1 'Chrysanthemum coronarium' phytoplasma | reverse complement strand
ACGATATTCATTTAATGATGACACAATACGAAACCCTAGAATCAGATTCAATTTCGCCTTCATTAATCCGCCAAGACTTGGGTTTTCAAGGAAAAAAAAGAATTGAATTTCACACTCACACTAAAATGTCTAATTTAGACGCCATTAACAGTGCCAAAGAATATTTACAAATAGCAGAATCATGGGGACACGAAGCGATTGCTTTTACGGATCATGACGGCATTTATGCTTACCCTGAAATTAACGAACATGCCAAAAATAAAAAAATCAAAACTATTTATGGAGTGGAAGTTGATTTTATTGAAGAAAAACCTATTTATATCACCAATCAAAAAGAAGATAATTTAGAAAAAGATTTTGTTTTAAAAGAAGCTACTTATGTGGTTTTTGACTTGGAAACTACTGGATTATCTAATGTTCGTGACAAAATTATTGAAATCGCTGGAGTAAAAATTAAAAACGGAAACAAAATAGGCGAGTTTCAAAAATTTATCGACCCGCAACAAAAATTAACCAAAACTATCACCGATATTACCAATATTACGGATGAAATGCTTCAAGGACAACAAACAATTGACCAAGTTTTACCACAATTTTTAGCTTTTACCAAAGACTGTGTTTTAGTGGCTCACAACGCTTCTTTTGATATTAATTTTTTAAAAGAAAAAGCAAAAGAACTCAAAATATCTTTGGAACCACAACCCATTATTGATACCATGGCATTGTCTCAACGTTATTTCAGCAATCTTTTAAAATATTTTTCTTTAAAAAGATTGGCAACTTTTTTCAAAGTCAAATTAGAAGACCATCACCGTGCACTTGCGGATGCCACTGCCACAGCAGAAGTTTTTATCAAAATGATTGATCAATTGGCAGATCCAACCAAAGATCCCAAAGACGAACAAGTAATTACTTTTTTTGACTTACAAGAAAAAATCGATCCCAAATACGAAAGACCTTATCACATCAATATTTTGGTGGCTAATCAAACCGGTTATCGCAATCTTTTTGAACTTTTAAGCAACGCTTTAACTAAGGATTTTAACAAAAGCCCTCGTGTTTTAAAATCTAATTTAGCTAATTTAAGACAAGGTCTTTTAGTGGGTAGTGGTTGCATGAATAGCAATATTTTTGAAATAGCTCTCAATCAAAATATTTCCAAATTGAAAAAAGCTATTTCTTTTTACGATTACATCGAAGTGCAACCTCCCCAAGCTTATAAACATTTAATTCATGATTTAGGCAAAAACGGGCTTCAAATCATTGAAACTACTCTAAAAACCATCATAACAGAATCCCAAAAACAAGCAAAAATAGTAATTGCCACTGGGGACGTTCATTATATTCATCCTTGGGAAAAAGATTATCGCGAAATTTATATTAATGCCAAAATGGTAGGAGGTGGCTTACACAAATTATCTAGATACGAAAACAAAAACTTGCCAGAAAATCACCTTTTGACCACTCAAGAAATGATAGATGCATTTGCCTTTTTACAAGATGAAAAATTAATTTATGAAATTGTAATTGAAAATACTCATTTGCTTAATTCCAAAATTGAAAAAATCAAAGCTTTTTCTTCGGAACTATTTTCTTTCAAAGACGACGCTTTCAAAGCCAACTTACAAATACCAAGCATCAAAGAAGAAATTAAGCGTTTGGTTGATACAAAAGTTAAACAAATGTACGGCGCAACTCCCCACCCTTTAATTAAAGAAAGATTGGATCAAGAGTTAAAAAGTATTATCGGAGAGACAAAAAACGAAAAATCTAATCAAAATATTGCTCCTGTTTATTATTTATCACATTTATTAGTTAAAAATTCTTTGGAAAAAGGTTATTTAGTAGGCTCACGTGGTTCGATTGGTTCTTCTTTAGTAGCAACTATGTTAGAAATTACCGAAGTAAATCCGTTAAAACCACATTATTATTGTCCACAATGCAACTACACTATTGTCCAATTAAAACAACAAGAAAAAGAACAATATTACAACTCAGAAGAAGAAAAATACCACAACGAACTTGATAAGGTTTTTTCGGGATACGATTTGCCAAACATGCCTTGTCCCAAATGCGACACTCAGTTCAAAAAAGACGGTCATGACATCCCTTTTGAAACTTTTCTAGGCTTTGAAGGCAAAAAAACTCCTGATATTGATCTAAATTTTGCAGGTGATTACCAAAGCCAAGCCCACAATTACATTAAAGAATTATTAGGAGAAAAACACGCTTTTAGAGCAGGAACCATCCAGACTGTTGCCCAAAGAAACGCTTATGGCTATACGATGGGTTTTGTAGAAGAAAAACAAAAACAATGGCGCAAACAAAAAGTAGCCCAAATTGCCAACAAAATCGAAGGAGTTAAACGTTCTAATGGCCAGCATCCAGGAGGAATTGTTGTTGTGCCGCCCGATCGCAGTATTTATGAAGTAACTCCTGTCCAATATCCAGCTAATGACACCAATTGGAAAACCACTCATTTTGATTATCATTCCTTTGAGCAAAATCTTTTTAAATTAGACATTTTAGGACATGATGATCCTATGATGATTAAATTTTTGATGGATTATGTTAAAGAAAATCGAAGAATTTTCCCTTTCACAAGAGCCCAAGATATTCCTGTAGATGATCCCGAAGTTTATAAATTGTTTTCCAACGAATTCAAAATTGATTCTTCTGTAAATCCAGGAAATAAAATAACTATTGATTCTTTGGGTATTCCTGAATTTGGAACTATTTTTGTCAAACAAATGTTAAAAGATTTAACAACCGCTAAACAAAATTCACAAAAACAAGCAATTAAAATTAATTTTGCTGCTTTAGTAAAAATCTCAGGACTTTCACATGGAACTGATGTTTGGAACCAAAACGCCAGAGATGCTATCAACAAAACAGGCGAATTTGAAAAATACAAAAATAAAACAATTTCTTTTGATGATATAATTGGTTGTCGCGATGATATTATGTTACAACTACAAGAAAAAGGGCTTGATCCTTTAAAAGCTTTTGATATTATGGAATTTATCCGTAAAGGCAAACCCCAAGATGATTTTCAAACATGGAACAAATACAAACAAGAAATGAAAGACAAAGTAGAAGCTTGGTATATTGATTCTGCTGCTAAAATTAAATATTTATTCCCTAAAGCGCACGCCACTGCTTATGTTATTATGGCTTTGAGGATTGCGTGGTTTAAAATGCATGCACCATTAGCTTTTTATAGTGGTTATTTTTCTAAAAGAACAGAACAATTCGACCACCAAACCATGATTAGTAACGATATAAAAATTATTAAAGAAAAATTAAATAAGCTTGCAGAATTGAAAAAAAGTAAAAAAATCAAAGCCAAAGAAGATGCTTTAATCAATACTTTAAAAATTGCCGAAGAAATGGTACATCGTGGTTTTAAATTTTTAACTGTTGATTTTAATAAATCAGATGTTAGTGTTTTAAAAATAGAAGATGGTGGTTTTTTAAGGATGCCACTGCTTTCGCTTGATGGTCTAGGTTTGATTGCTGCTAATAAAATTGTAGAGGCGCGCGAAGAAAAACCATTTACTAAAGCTGATTTTGCCACTCGTTCTAAAATTAATAAAACCATTTTAGCCAAAGCAAAACAAGAAAACCTTTTAGATTCTTTAGAAGATGAATGAAATTAAAAAAACAAATAATAAATAAATTTGGTTAAATCCACAAAAATATTAAAGATGATTTTGCTATAATAAATCATTTTGCAAAAAATAAAAAAGGAGGTGATAAAATTGATACCAAATAAAAGATTAGTGTCAGGGATCAAACCAACGGGCGATCTTACTTTAGGAAATTATATTGGGGTTTTAAAACCTTTGCTATATTTGCAACAAAACTTAAAAAATTTTGATTTTTATCTTTTTATAGCTGACTTGCACGCCCTTACTTTTTATCAAGAACCCCAAACACTAAAACAACAAATCAAAAAAATAGCAGCTCTTTATTTGGCATCAGGGCTTGATCCTGAAAAAATAAATTTGTTTGTTCAATCTGAAGTAACACAACATACTTATTTGGGTTATCTCTTGGAATGCAATTCTTATTTTTCTGAACTACAAAGAATGATTCAATATAAGGAAAAAAGCAAAATTAATGCAGAAGGAATAAGGACTTCTTTATTTACTTACCCCACATTGATGGCAGCTGATATTTTGATGTATGATGCAAATTTAGTGCCTATTGGCAAAGATCAAAAACAACATTTAGAATTAACTAAAAACTTGGCTACAAGATTTAACAATTTATATGGTAATACTTTTGTTGTTCCGGAACCTTTTTTTAATCCGTTGGGTTCAAAAATAAAATCTTTGCAAAACCCTTTGAAAAAAATGAGTAAAAGTGATACGGAAAATCCTAAAAGCTATATTTTACTTTTGGATGATCATCAAATAATTAAAAGTAAAATTGCCCAAACTGTTACAGATTCCCAAAAAATAATTAAATATGATCCAGAAAATAAACCTGGAATTTCTAATCTTTTAACCATTTATGCTTCTTTAAAGCAAATTAGTATTTTTGAAAGTGAAAAACTTTTTCAAAAAAATAATTATAAAGAGTTAAAAAATAAAGTCGGTGAAGAAATAATTAATTTTGTTGTACCTTTGCAACAAAAATTTTATCAATTAATTAATAGTGCAAAATTGGATGATATTTTAAATAAAGGAGCTCAAAAAGCTTCCTTGATTGCAGAGAAAAAAATCCAACAGGTACGAAAAAAATTAGGTATTTCAAGATTTTGATGTATAATATTTATAAATAAAAAAGACAACCTTTTTAGGGTTGTCTTTTTTATTTAATAACTTTTTTTATTGTGTGCTTTAATTACTTGTTGTAAAGCTTTCCAAGGAAGACTTATACAAGCGACTCTTCCAGGAAAATTAATAAAATGTTTAAATAATAGTAATTCTTTGTCAAGTTGAGTTTCATCATATATTTGATTATTATTCATAGCTAAAAAATGATTTATTTTTTCTAATGTTTGTGGAATTTCTAGATTCTTAAGATGTATAGACATCAAACTTGCTGAAGCGCGACAAATAGCACAAGCTTGAGTTTCATATTTAATATCTATTAATTTTTGATTTGAGATTTTGATTTGTAATGAAATAGAATCACCACAAGAAACATTTTTATTAGTTATGTTTATAAAATCAGGGTCTTGGGAAAGTCCCCAATTTTGAGGTTCTTGATAATGTTTAATGATTAAATCACGATATAATTTATTTATTTCTAACATTTTAATGCCTTGAGTTATTTATTAAATTTGGAGAAAAAAGTTTGCGTTTTTTTTAAGTTTTTAATTAAAATATCAACGTCTTCTTGATTGTTGTGAATGCCTATAGAAACTCTAATTATACTTGTTTGTTTTAGTTTTTGAGTAGCTAAAAAAGCACAACATCTACCAGTTCTTACATAAATATTTTCCTGAGCTAAAAAAGCTTCTGCATCATGGGCATGAATTTGATTAAAGTTAAAAGTAATGATATTAGAAAAAGTTTGAGGATTATAAATTGTGATTTTAGGAATTTGTTTTAATTCTTTCATTATATTTTGATAAATCTTTTTTTCATGTTTTTGGATATTTTCAAAACCAATTTCTTCCACAAATTCCAAAGCTTTTTTAAAAGCAAGAATTCCTGAAATATTAGGAGTTCCTGATTCAAATTTATTAGGACCTTCGTTGAGTACAAAATGTTTTAAAGAAAATTCTTTAATGGAAGTTCCTCCAAATGAAGGAGGTTGTAATTGTTCTAATAAATGATTTTTGCCAAACAAAATCCCTATTCCAAAAGGACCGTATAATTTGTGGGATGAAAATGCTAAAAAATCTACATCTAAAAATTTAACGTCTATGGGTAGGTGACTTGATGATTGGGCAGAATCTAAAATAACTAAAGCGTTTTTTTTATGAGCTAAAGTTGTTATTTCTTTAATGGGAGTTTTGTACCCTAGTAAATTAGAAACATGAGTTAAAACAACTATTTTAGTTTTGTTTGTTAAAACCTTAGCAAAATTTTCTACAGTTATTTGATTCTGTTCGTTTAGGGGAACAAAAATTAATTTTGCTTTTTTTAGTTTGGCTTGTTTAAACCAAGGAAACACGGAAGAATTATGTTCTAATTCTGATGTAATAATTTCGTCACCTTCTTGAAGGGTTTCTCCTAAGCTTTGAGCTAATATATTTAAAGAATCAGTAGTTCCTTTAGTAAAAATAATTTCTTCTGGTTTGGAATTAATAAAATTAGCTGTTTTAATTCTTGTTTCGTTCATTAGTAAAGTGTTTTGATGAGACAAAACGCCAAAAGATTTGGTATTGAGTCCATTTGTGTTATAAAATCTAGTCAATTCATCTATTACTTTTTGAGGTTTTAAAGAAGTAGCAGCATTATCAAAGTAAACAATCTTGGGGTTGGTTTTGAAAATTGGGAAAAGACAGCGAAAAGGATTATTTTGCATTTTGGAAACCTCTTAATTTGTTAAGACATATTTTTTCATAAATGAATTAATAAAATAAATAAAAAGTTATTAATAATTAAAAGACTATTAAAGCGTTGTTTTTTTTGCCTTTTTTCAAAAGGACATATTTATCAAATAAAGTGTTTTTTTTGGTTATTGCAAAATCAAGGGATTTGATTTTTTGATTAAATAATTTAATAGTGTTGTCTTTGATAAATTCACGAGCTTCACTTTTAGAAGTTGCCAGTTTTGTTTGAACTAAAGCATCAACTAATAAAATATCTTCTTTTGTGGAATGACAAAACAAAGTTTTTTGCAATAAAATAAAATCTTTTTCTTGGAAAGATTCTTTTTTAGCATTAGAAAATAAAATTTGGTTAGTTTTTATACATTCTTGCAAAATATCTGAGGAATGAATTAAAGTAATAATGTTTTGGGTAAGAGCTTTTTGAGCTAATCTTTGTTGGGGGTTTTCCAAGGTGTTTTTTTCTAATTCCAAAATTTCTTGCTTGGGGATTAAAGTAAGCATTTTTAGATAATTGATTACTTCTTTATCAGAAACATTTAAAAAATATTGATAAATTTCATAAGGGGAAGTCATTGAAGGATTTACCCATAAAACCCCTTTTTCGCTTTTGCCAAATTTCGTTCCATCTGAATTTAACAAAAGAGGAGTGCTAATTCCTAGGGCATCGGATTTTTTTTCTAATTTTCTGATGAGTTCTAGTCCGCTTGTGATATTTCCCCACTGATCAGAACCGCCTAATTGTAATCTAACTTTATGATTTTTGTATAAATGATGAAAATCTAAAGATTGTAAAATCATATAAGAAAATTCAGTAAAAGAGATGCCAGAAGCAAGTCTTTTGGCTACTGCGTGTTTGGAAAGCATATAGTTAATGTTAAAAAGTTTTCCGTAGTTTCTGAGGAAAGAAATGATATCTATTTGAGAAAGCCATTGATAATTATTAACAAATTCTACTTGTTTGTTTAACAATATGTTTTTAAGTTGACATTCAATACTTTTAGCATTTTGCAATGAATTTTCTAAAGATAATAATTTTCTTTCTTCAGTTTCTTTGGGATCTCCTATTAAACCCGTAGCCCCACCTACTAAAATAACGGGTAGATGTCCTTGTCTTTGCATTAATAAAATCATTGTTATTTGAACTAAATGACCCACTGTTAAAGAATGAGAAGTAGGATCAAACCCACAGTAAAACTTAACTTGGTTGTTGTCTAATAATTCTTTAACTTGTGTTTCGTTACTACAATCTTTAATTAAATTACGCCATTTTAATTCTTCATAAAAAGACATTTTGGGCTCCTATTTTATTTTTAGAAATAATTTTCTTGGTTTTGAGAAAAATCATTAAAATAGGGTTTTTTTTAATAATTTTCTAAATTTTGTTTATTAAAAAAAGGGGGGAAAATATATTTAAAAAATGTTATTAAAGGTTTTTTATTATAAAAAAATGTATTTCTTTAAACAAAAAAACAATTTATCTTTGTTCTTTAATACGAGAAGCTTTAGAAGAAAGGTTGCGAACATAATGCAATTTGGCGCGACGAACAATACCACGACGAACTACTTCTATTTTCTCGTTAGTAGGGGAATGTACTGGGAAAGTTAATTCAATTCCTACACCAGCAAATATTTTTCTTACAGTAAAAGTTTCTGTAACTAATCTTCCTTGGCGTTTAATAACTAAACCTTCAAAAATTTGAACCCTTTTACGGTTTCCTTCATCAATTTTGATAAATACTTTAACTGTATCACCAGGTTTGAAAAAAGGGACATCTTTAAGTTGGTGCTGGTTAACTGATTCTATTAAATTTTGTCCTTTTAATTGAGACATAATTTTGCTCCTTTGTTGAATTCAAATAAATAATTATTGAATTATTTTTGTAATTCTTGTTTAATTTCTGTTAAAAGTTTGGTTTGTTCTAAAGTTAATTTTTTATTTTCCAAAAGATCAGGTCTTTTTTGTAAAGTTGCCTTCAAGCTTTCTTTTTGGCGCCAACATCTTATTTTGGCATGGTTTCCAGATAACAAAACAGCAGGCACTTCGTGATTCAAATAACTTTGCGGGCGGGTGTATTGAGGATGTTTAAGCAAACCTTGTTGATGGGAATCTTCAAGAAAAGATTGTTCTTTGATAACTTCTGGAAGCAGTCTTGTAATTGCATCAACCAAAACAGTAGCAGCAATTTCTCCTCCTGTCAAAACATAATCACCTATGGAAATTTCTGCATCAATATATTGCAATATTCTTGCATCAACCCCTTCATAATTACCGCATAAAATAATTAAATGAGTTTCTTTTTGAGCAAAATTAGTGGCATGTATTTGATTAAAAATTTTTCCTTGAGGAGATAATAAAATAACTTTGCTTTGGGGAGTTTTTATTTTTTGTAGACAATCAAAAAAAGGAGGGAAAGAAAGCAACATTCCAACTCCTCCTCCATAAACACTATCATCTACTTGATTATGTTTATTTTTGCTATAAGTTCTTAAATCATGAAGTTTTATTTGAACTTTTTTTTGTTCTAAAGCTCTTTTAATAATGGAAGTTTCGCAAAAACTTTTAAAAAAAAGCGGAAAAATAGTGATAATTTCAATAATCATAAAATTTAGTTTTTAACCGTTAAAGGCGCTTTCATTTATTTTTAAAATTAAGAAAAAAATTATTTTTCAACTTTAGTGTTAGTTTTTGCAACAAATTTACTTTTTTTAAATACTTTTTTGACTGTTTTAGTTGGTTGAGCGCCATTGGATAACCATTTTTGTACTTTGTTGTGGTCTAATTCAACAATATCTAAAATAGTGTCATAAGTTCCTAAAATTTCTAAAAATTTACCATCTCTAGCATTTTTAGATTCACTTGCAACTACTCTGTAAAAAGGTCTTTTATGCACTCCGAAACGTTGTAAACGCATTTTTATTGCCATAATAAAAACCCACTTTCTATTTTTTTATTAATCGTTTAATCGTAAATTAAAAAGTTCATCCTAAATATTATCACATAAAATAACTGAATTGTCAAGTGTTTTTGATAAAAAAGATTAGAGAAATGTTTTTTGATGAATTCTTAAAAAATAAAATCTTTTGAAGATTTTAATTGAGGTGAAAGATATTTCAGTACATTAAAAAATGTTTAAAAATCAACAACAATAAATAATAAAGGGAGTGATTTTAATGAAAAATAGTGTGCTTTGTTGTTTTCAACAAATAAAATATTAAAATTGTTCTAAGACAAGACAAAAAGAAAACCCAAAACAAATACTTTGGGAAATTATTTATTCTTTGAAATGCCTTTTTATCTTGGCTTTTCCTATAATTATTTTTTTTATATTGGTTATTGATTAAAAAAATAATTAACTTTGTATTTTTATTTTTTATTAATGAGGAGAACTAATAGGTATTTTGGTTAAATATCCATTGATAAATTCGTCGATGTTTCCATCCATTACTTGTTCTAATTGAAAAATTTCTTGATTAGTGCGGTGATCTTTAACCATTTTGTAAGGATGAAAAACATAGCTTCTAATTTGAGAACCCCAACCATTTTCTTTTTGGTCGCTTTGAAATTTTTTAGCATTTTCTTCTTTTTGTTTTTTTGATGCTAATTGAAATAACTTGGTTTTTAGCATTTGCAAAGCTTTTTCTTTGTTTTTGATCTGACTACGTTCATTTTGACAACCCACTACTAATCCTGTTGGCAAATGAGTTATTCTTACTGCTGAATCAGTAGTATTTACGTGTTGTCCGCCTGCACCACTACTTCTAAAAACATCAATTTTAAGATCTTCTGTTTTTAAATTAATTTTGATTTCTTCATTAATTTCTGGCAAAACATCGCAAGCTACAAAAGAAGTATGTCTTTTGGAATTAGCATCAAAAGGAGAAATTCTTACCAAACGATGAACTCCTTTTTCCGCTTTTAGATAACCATAAGCATAAGTTCCTTTAATTAATAAGGTAGCTGATTTGATTCCTGCTCCTTCACCTGGTTGATAATCAAGAATTTCGGTTTTAAAATTCTTTTTTTGAGCATATTTTTGATACATACGGAAAAGCATTTCGCACCAATCTTGCGATTCAGTACCTCCTGCTCCTGGATGGAATAATAAAATAGCATTGTTAATATCATAAGATTGATTCAAAAAAATTTTAATTTTGAAATCAAAAACGGCTTTAGTAAGGTTTTTTAATTCTTCTTCTAATAAAGCAGAAGTTTTATTTGGGCTTTCATTTAAATTAAATAAAGTTTCTAGATCCAAATAATTTTGTTTTAAAGTTTCTAAAGTAGTTTTTTTGTCTTGCAAGTCGTTGAATTGTTGGCTTATTGTAACAGCTTTTTGGGGGTATTTCCAAAAATCTTCTTTTTGCATGGCGTAATTTAATTTTTCAATTGTTTGATTGGTTTTTTTTATATCAAGGGCTTGTTTTAAATCTTGAAGGTTTTGATGCAAGTTTTGTAAAATTTGATTAATTTCGTATTTTTCCACAAATTAATTCCAAGGTTTTTTAGAAATTCTTACTTTTCTAGTTCTTCTTTTTTTAGAAGATTCATCATCGCTTGAATCATTGTTTAAAAAAACTTTTTGTTTGGGAGGCGTTTGAAAACTATCTGCGAAAGAAAACTTTAAAATAGTAGCAGTAATGTCGTTTGCAATTTTTGCAATCATGTTATTGAATAAAACTTGTCCTTCTTTTTGATACTCAATAAAAGAATCTTGTTGTCCGTAACTTACAAATCCAATTCCTTGTCTTAAAGAACTCATGTCATTGATGTGGCGTTGGTAGTAATTATCAATTATTTTTAATGTAATCCATTTAAGACCTTTTGCAAAATATTGAGCTTTATCAGGGTCTTTTTCAAAAAAATCTTTTTGAGATTGTAAAGTGTCTTTTACTTTTTGCAATAAATGTTGTTGAAAA
>NZ_BBIY01000039.1:0-10878 GCF_000744065.1 'Chrysanthemum coronarium' phytoplasma | reverse complement strand
AAATATGTACTCATATTTTCAGCTTGATTGCGATGAACTGTTCCACTTTTTTATACAACTTTTTATTTTAAAATGACTCTTTAAGACTAAAAATTAATAGATAATTTCCTATCTTTTCAAACTAAAGAAATATTTTTTTCGTTTAAAAAAGTGTCTAAACTTTTGGAACACCTCACTTAGCTAAAGAAACTAATTTACCTTTCTTTGAAGTAAGCAGTTCAATCTTTTCCCAAAAATATAAAGGAATTGCACCTCAAATAGTAAAAGATTTATTTATGACAGCCCGTGAAGAAGCTCAAAAAGGAAAAGGAGCTATTATCTTCTTAGATGAATGTGAAACCATCTTTACTGATTTAAGCGGGTTAGAAGCTGGTTCAGAAATCACCAATGTGGTAAACCAATTCAAAACCGAAATGACATCATTTGAAAATGACCCTGTACATCCTATCTTTATTATTGGCGCTACAAACCACATCGACCAAATCGATGAAGCTATCAAATCAAGATTTACTTACAATATCGAAGTCAAACCAGGTAATAAAGAAGAAAGAAAAGCCTTTTTAGAATTCTTAATCAACAAACGTAAAAACCCTTACAGCGAAGAAGCCAAACAATATTTATATGAAGTAATTAACGAATCTTTAGAGAAATTGACACATGACCAATCATTCAAAAAAGCCAATCGTACTTTAGAAAACTTGTTAAAGCAAGCAGTCATTATCTTCGCTAAAAACCGAGGCCAAGATGAAAACAAAAGAAATGAAATCAATCAAGAAGACTTAAAACAAACTTACAAAATGATAATCTCACAAGATGACACCATTTTAAACACTATCGAACAAGAAATTAAAGAAAAAAATCTACTAAAAGGAGAAATAAAACAATGAATTTAACACTGAAGAAATTTTTAATATTAACATCAACATTAATATTAACAATGATTGTTTCGAGATGTATCAGCAAACCTTTTTTTGAAAAATCATTAATTATAGAAATAAATCAATCAAATAAAGAAACGGAACAAAAAATTGATGGAATTCAAGATAATTTAGACAAAATAAAAAACGAAACGCAAGAAAGATTTGATAAAATTAATAAAAATTTAGATAAATTAATTGATGAATTAGAAAAAAATGAACGAGAAAATAAAAATAAAGGAGGAGGTAAATAATTATGTTATCGCCATTAGACTTAATTAAAGTCTATTTTTCTTTTAAATCTTATTTCACTTGGTTTTTAATGGCTTCCGCCATCTTTGGCATCGTCCTTTTCTTTAAAAGCAAACTTTCCACCAACCAAACAACATACAAAAACCATACATGGAAAGGCTATTTAAATTATTTTTTAATTATTATTGGTATTTTAAGTTTCATTTACTTATGTTTCTTTCATAAACCAAAAGAACCATCTAGTAAATACGCAGGCCAATTAGCCCAAGAAATTGATAAAGCGATTGATAAGTACGATGAAGTCATCAACAATTACCAAGGAATAAAAGATAATTGGGAACAAGAATTAACCAAAGTGGAGGCCGAATTAAAAGAACTCCATAAAGCCCAAGAACTAACACAAGAACAAAAAGCTAAAATCAAAGAAGCCTTAGATAAAAACGAAGATAAAATTAAAGAAATAAAAAAACAAATTAAAAATACATCGGGTAATATCACTATTTTAAAAGGCCAACTTCAACAAAAAGAAGCCGAATTAAACAACAAAGACAAAGAAATAAAATATAAACAAGAAGAACTAAAAATAACAACTAACACCGACAATAAAAAACGTTTACAAGATGAAATCCAAAATTTACAAGGCCAAACAACAGAAATAGTTGAACAAATAATGAAAATTAAAAGAGAAATAGCGAATTTAGAAGCTACTCGAGAAAAATATGAAGCAAATTTATCGAACGCAATAAAACTAAGAGATTCCTTACAAAGTGATTATAATAAATTAACTTTAGGCGAACAAAAATTATTCAACCAAATAAAATCCATCGAACAAAGACGCACCGAAATCCAAAATAACATCAACGAAATAAAAGAAAAACAAGCCGCAATCGAAGTAAGAAAAAAAGGATTAGAAATAATGAGAAACGGAGCTGATGCAGCAAAAATTGCCGCCGATGATTGGGATAAAAAACATGAATTTAGTTTTGGTAATCTTCGCGATGCTATTTTCCAAGGTACCGAATTATATATGGATGCTTTTGGAGGGCGTGGTATGTTAAAAACAGTAGGTGGTGGAATAACTAAAAAAGCCGCTGGAAATATCGCGAAAGGTGGATTAATTATTAACGAATCTCACCGTGTAGTCAATTTAGCCAAAGATTTATTTCAAAATGAAGATGGAACACCTAAAATGATGAGCAAAGAAACATATGAAATTATTACTAAAAGAATAGAAAAAGATTTAGATGAAGCCAAAGCCGATTTCAAAGACTCCGAAAAAAAACTAGAAGAATATAAAATTTGCATGGAAGATAATAATTTAAAAAACAAAATGCAAGTAGATAAAAAACAATTAACTGAATTTAAAAAACAAGATGAATCAGTTATAAAAGAATATAATGATATTATCGAAAATTTAATTTATAATAAAAATTTATTTTCTGATGTCACAAACAAACACAAAACAAAAAACGAATTAGAAGAAAAATTAGAAGTCAAAAATGTAGAAATAGACGCAAGAAAAGAAGAATTAAAAAATAAATCACCAAACTACGCAAGAGCCCAAGAAAGAATAAAACAAAAAAGATATAATAAATTCTTACAACCTATTACTAATTAATTAATATATCAAACTTTTTTCTGCAACATTAATCAAATAAAAATGTATAATATTAGTAATTAATTTCTTTAAAAGATAATATCAATTACTACTATTATCGGAAAGGTTATCAAAAAATGAACTTTTTTAAAAAACATTGGATAACTATTTTAATTATTTTATTTTTTAGTATCGTTATTATTATAGGTTTGTTTAAAGGTATTAGTGAAACCAAACAAGAAAAAAAACAAATATCAAATTATCATGAAAAATTAAATAACGAACAAAAACCAAATCATCCACTAAGAACTAAACGAGAAATAGATACTCCAAAACCTAAAATTAAAATAACACAAGAAAAATATAATAAAATTAAATCTTATATTTTATCTGAAAATGAAGATGAAGTTTTATTACTAAGTGATATTTCTAAAGAAGAAAAAACCGTAATTGAAGAAGCAAGAGCTTCACACAAACAAACATTAGAATATAGAAAAGAAGATAAAACAGATATAGATGAAAAACAACAAGAATGTAATAATTTAATCACCCAAAGAGATTCAATAAAAAACCAAATCCCAGCATTAAAAGAACAACTAAAACAAAAAGAAACTGAATTAGCCAACAAAGAAAAAGAAATAAAAGATAAACAAGAAGAACTAAAAATAACGACTAACACCGACGATAAAAAACGTTTACAAGATGAAATCCAAAATTTACAAGGCCAAACAACAGAAATAGTTGAACAAATAATGAAAATTAAAAGAGAAATAGCGAATTTAGAAGCTACTCGAGAAAAATATGAAGCAAATTTATCGAACGCAATAAAACTAAAAGATTCCTTACAACGTGATTATGATAAATCCCAAAATCTTTATGGTGATCCATTAAAATCCCTCAACTCCCTCTACGAAATCAACCCAAATGAGGGGTAAAACAAAAGGAGATTTAATTAATGTTAAAACTAAAAAATCAATTTAAAATAATTAGTATTTATAGGTTTATTATTTATTAATGTGAATCAAGTAATAGCTTCACCTAAAAAAGAATCTAGTGATAAAAAAAGAGATATTTCGGAAATTAATAAATCAGAAGAAAAAAACAAAAAACAAAAAGAAGATATAAAAAGATTTTATACAATACATAAAGAATTTAAAGAATATTCAATTGAAAAAAATAATGAAATTATAAAAATTTTAGAAAACCCTGAATTAATGGAAATATTAAAACAAAAAGCCGAAGAGGAAACGAAAAATTTAAAAGAAGAAGGTTCTTCTTCAAAACAATCTGATGATTCTAAAAAATAATTTTATACGAATTAAGAATGGAGTTATATTTGAAAATGATTAAATTACAAAAAAAAATTCAAATAATTTATCTTTGTTTAATAACTTTTATAGGAATATTATTTATTTTGAATGATAATCAAGTTATGGCGATGAATAATTTAAATGATGAAAATACCATAAATAAGGAAATTAATAAACTTTATTTAGAAAGAAAAGAATTAACTAAACAAATTAAATATTTTGACATTTATCATTTAGATGATAATATAAAATTACAAAAACAATTACATAATTTAGATCAAACAATTAAAAATCTTTATCAAAGACTTTCTGATATAAAACTTTTAAAATATATAAACGAACAGATTTGGAATTATTCATATGAACGAAATCAAATAGCAAACACAATTTTAAGTCGTTCTTATCAAGACCCTACAATACAAGAACTTATTGCAAATCATCAAAAATTAGTGAAAAAAATTAATAATCTAAGTCAAAAATATATTAATTTACAATTTAAATTAAATGAATTTAATTAAATTTTTTGATAAAAGTGCTTCTCAAAGGACATTCAAAAATTAGAAAATGAAATAAGATGCAAATCAAAAAAAATCAAATCTTTAGATAAAACATTCCAAGATAATTTAAGAATTGAAACAAAACAATCAATGAAAAATAAAGGAGTTTTAATAAATAATGTTTAAATTAAAAAACCAATTTAACATAATTTATCTTTGTTTAATAAATTTCATAGGAATATTATTTATTTTGAATAATCCATTAATGGCGATGCATAATGGTAATGAAACGCCAAATAACGGTCATCATAACACTAATTTTGAAACTCAAGCGCGCATTTTACAAGAAATGAATCGCGAACAAGCTGTAATAGTCCAACAAATTTTTAATGCTAGAAAAAATAATGCTTCCGAAGAAATTATTAATAATCTTGTAAGACAAAATATACAATTAAGTCAACGTATTTCAACTCAACAGATTATTTTACATAATGCTATGCCTCACGAAAACAATCGCAATCAATTAAATAACTCTAATAACAGAAGACGTTGAATAATCAACATCAATTATTAAAATTTCAATTCCCTCTACTAAATCACCTTAACTGAGGGATAAAAAATAAAAGGAGCATTATTAATGTTTAAAATGAAAAATCATTTATTATTCTTAAATATATTTGTATTTTTTGGTTTAGGATTATTTTTAATTACTAGTAATAATTATATTATGGCGATGGGAAATAAAAATAGCAATAATAATGAAATTTCCAATGATGAAGAATATGCCTTATATGTACAAGCAGAATTTTCAATACAAAACGAATTAACAAACTTCAAATTCAATAATGAAAAAAAATCAGAACTTTTGTATAAACAAACTTATATTACAAAAGCAATTCAAAAATATAATAAAAGAAAAAATAATCATCATTTATCAACGCCATATGATAATCAACCAGAAAGTTCTAAAAAGAACGATTCTAAAAATAAAGGAGTGGTAATTAATGATTAAATTAAAAAATAAATTTCAAATAATAAGTGTTTTTTTATTTACTTTTATAGGTTTATTATTTATTTTTAATACTAAATGTTTGTATGCTTTACCTGGAATAACTTTAGAAACACAAAAAATCCGATTAGAAGAAAGAAAAAATGAACTAAAGTCACAAGAAATAGTACTATCTCGAGAACCAAGAAATAATGTAAATATTGAAAGATTATGTTATGTTAGAACGGAAATGGTTAAGATAGATATGGAAATATATATGATAATGCAACAGATTCAAATGCGAGACATCATACAATAACCCCCAAACACAAGAAACCCAAAACATTCCAAGGCCAATCGAATAATTCTAATAAAACATTAAATAATAATTAAATATATTAATTAAATATAAATAAAAGGAGATTTAATTAATGTTAAAATCAACAACTCAATGTAAAATAATTTATCTTTTTTTAATAATCTTTGTAGGATTGTTATTTATAATAAATAATCAACAATTAATGGCGATGAATAACGATAATAACAATAATGAAATAAGAAATGAAATAAGAGAAATTAATAATAGAATTTTGGAATTAGCTTTAGAAAAAAAACAATTATCCAACCGAATGAGTTTAAATCCAATAAGATCTTTTGCAAACTTAGAATTAAATATCAGAAACCGAGCGATATATTTAGAGCTAAACAATCTTTATAATAGATTAAGAATTATCGGACAACAACCCATCAACCCTAATCAACCAAATAACCCACTAAATCGATAACACCCAAACGATAAAATAAAATTAAATAATATTCACAAAAAAGACCTCTCCCAGGGTCTTTTTCTTTTACCCAAACACACAACAACTTACAAGGTCATTAAACCAAAAAACCAAAGGAGGCAAACAAACCATGACTAAAACCAAAACCCTAAAAAAGTTTTCTTAATCATTTCTTTATTAATCACTATTTTATTCATTAAACCTATTTTCGCCTATAACTATTTCCATAAACAAACCAAATCAACTATTAAACTAGTAGACTATCAAACCCTTCAAAAAGAATGGTTAAACACTCGACCCAAATTCAAAAGATACGATATCAATGTTATAGAAAAAGAAAATATCCCTAATATCTTAGAATATTTCAATATCCAAACTTCCGCCTATAATCTCGAAGAACCGTCATACAACCCTTATGGACGTAAATTTTTCTTCAACAAATTCAAAAACCCTCCTTCAGGTCTCTTAGGGGTTTATTTTAAACATCGCCCTAATCCTTTTAATATCCAATACCCCGATGATGAAGATTACGAATACACCTTAGAAGATCTCCTAAAATACGAAATCGCCATCGAAGAAGCCTTTATCTTCTGGGATGCCAAACAAAAATCTCAAGAAATCCAACCTCAAATAAATTTAGTATTTAGTGAAATCTTCACTGATCAAAACAAAGAAGAAGTCATAAATCATTATTTAATGGAAAATAACATCATCGAAGAACCAAAATTGATTAAATTAGGTTGTTATAACGCCACTCCTCATGCTGGTTTGGTCTTATCCTTACCATCAAAAACTTTCCATGAAATTGATATTGACACCATTTATTTTGATGATGGAATTCGTATCATAGAACCTCAACAAGGAAATATCCAAGATCTCTTAAAACTTTCCAATGGCGCTAAAAACATCTATCTTTTCATCTTCAACACTATAAAAAGAGCAATCCACATTAATCTCCCAGACTCTCTTAACCCCTATAAAGACATCCGAGATTGGAAAAGAGCCAACAATTTATATAATTATGAAGGAGAATATAACAGAGCATCTAAAAGCGGTAATAATCCTATAACTATTACCAAACCCACTTATAAAGAAATTAATATTTCATATGCTATTAATTTATTAGAAAATACTTTTGAAACTGAAGATAAAATATATCGGATTACTTGTCAAGATACAAAACCAAAAAGAGATATTTTAATGGACTACCAAAAAGATTATATTGCATGGTTAAACCAATGTTATATCAAATATGGCTGTACCTACCAAGGAGAAACAATTAGAAACAAATTAGGTCATTCATCTAGAACTCTTTATGATGAAAACGGTAATACCCATTATTATAAATATGAAGAAGGTTTGTTTTCTGATGATTGGTATATTGACGGAAACGATTGTTGTTCTAGTGGTGATCGTTGGCAAACAAGAACTTATTATCAATTTTTAGACACAACCCGACCACCTAAAAAACCAGATATCCTCGATTCTTAATTAAAATATCATCCAAAGAACCTTCACAAGGATCTTTTTTATTACCCAATACTTAAAAAAGAAAGGAACCATTAAATATGTTCATTAAAAAAATATTACCATCTTTATCCATTAACATCATTATCTCTATTTTATTAACACCTTTAATTTTTATTAATTATTTAATCAAATTCTATCTTTTTACTTATCAATTAAGCATCCAAAGGTTAAAGAAAGGCATCGTAGTTAGATTTTATCAATATATAACCACTATTAAAACTAATAATCATGTGGAATCGCATTAATACTTGGTTAACAAAGTTAAATAATGGGTTTGCTGCTATAAGTAATTGTTTTTTTAATAATCAAAACCAACGGCTTAATTTAGTTTTATTAACCATTATTTTATTATTTTTACCTCATCTCTTATGTTTAATTGATTTTCTTTTTAAATCTTTACAATATATAATTCAATTTATTTATTATTTAGGCCAATATATCATCTCATTATTTAAGAAAGGGAAATAAATATGCAAGTCAAATTATCTCAACGAACCAAAGAACGGTATAAACACCGAAAAAAATACATTAACGCTTCTGAAATCGGCAGTATCCACAGGCAACGATAAATTCCGTTCCTTAAATCAACTAGTCCATGACAAAATCTTTGGTACCACTTTCACAAGCAACAAATACACCGAACATGGAAATAAAACCGAACCAATCGCTCGTGCTTTCTTTGAAAAAACAACTCAATTAACTTATCCTGATACCATCTTTACGGATGACAAAGAAAAAATGTTTTCTGCCTCACTTGATGGTTATAATGCTAAAACCAACACTCTCTTAGAAATTAAATGTCCTTATGTGGATGAAAACAATAACATCTCCTCCACTTGGAATGGCTTCTTTTTCCACCAAGAATTCCCTATTAACTACTGGGCTCAAGTCCAATGTCAACTATATTGTAGTCAAGCCAAATTTGCTTATTTTTTAGTTTATTTTAATGATAATGATTATCATGTAGTTAGAATTTACTTAGATAATAATTTTATTACCAAAATGATTCAAGATAGCAAACAATATTTAGAACTTTTATCAAAAACTAAACAAGAATTATCACAAAAAACTTATTTAAAACGATTAAGTAAATTTAAATAATAATTAAAACCCTAAGACCTTCAAAACGAAGGTCTTTTTTTCATACCCAAAATCTAAATTCAAAGGAGAAAAAATGAAATTAATAGTTTTTGAAGGACTAGACGGCAGCGGTAAAACAACTTTAATTCAAAAAGTTAGAAAACAATTAGAAAAACAAGACCAAGAAGTAATTACTCTACAAGGGTTAGGAAGTTCCTCCATCGGCCAACCTCTTCGTGATATCTTTTTAACTAATGCCCAATTAAAACCATTAACTCGCTATTTATTGAGTTTTGCTAATATGCAATAAATCCAAGAAGAGGAAATAAAACCACATTTAGAAACTAATAAAATCATTTTAATAGATAGATGGTTAGGTTCTAACTTTGCCTATCAAGCTTATCCTCGCAACATTGATAAAAATTATCAGCTTTTTAATTTACTTAATAAACAATTTATTAAACCAGATATGACTCTGTTTATCTCAAAATCAAACCACAATGAGGTTTAGAACGCAAACAAAACCAAAAAGATCATAAATTAGACGTCATAGAAACTCATCCTTTATCATACTTTCACCAAGTAAACCAAGGATATGAATTATTCTTAGAAAGAAAAAACCTCGGCTACAAATTAATCTTAAAAGAGATGAATAACAAAACAACATTAACTAACCAAAATCAAATAATTAAACAAATAGGAGCACTATCAAATGGCGATCATAACTAATAAAACCTTCCAAAATGGCAACACTTACATCTATTTTTCTAATGGAAAAATCAAAACTATTCATAAAGATGGCACCATCACTTGGAAAACAAAAAGAATTTTTAAAACTAAAAAAAACAACAAAAGACCTTAATTTAAAGGTCTTTTTTTATTTAAAGAAAGGAATATCAAATGTTAAATAACCAAGATTTTATGAATATTAAACAATTTAATACTAATATCCAAACTGTGGACATCTTAAAAGGTTTTTTTAAAAAAACTACCTTTAATCTTTCTGTTGACAAATATATGAAAACCAATCACCAACAATTAAACCATTATTTTAACCAAAATAATATCCAATCTCAAAGTCAAAAAGTAATCTGTGGTAAAATCAATGAATACCTCATTTTATTATATTTTCAAAACAAAGGTATCGCTAATTTATGCCCTCAAGTAAATTTATTTTTTATCCCAGACATTAATATTCTTCTTGAATTTTTTGTTTGGCTTGTTGATCGAACTGGAAAAATTCAAGATGACAAGAAACCATTTGATTTAAAGTTAACAAAGTCTTATCGGAGGAATGAGGTATAAAAGACATAAATTTTCTTAATTTATCAAAGATTTCTTGATAGTATAGATTCTTATGATAAGGATCTTTGTTTTCAAAAGAAGGACTAATGATTTTTAAGAGTTGTTGGAACAGTTTTTCTTGGGTATAAGTGTGTTTTAAGTTATCTAAGAAATTAAGGTTATTTTCTTTACTCAAATCATCACTTAAAAAAGATAATGATTCTTTCGTAAAATGATCTTGGGGAAAATGAGTTTGGAGATAGGTGAGTAATTCTTCGATTATCTCATTTTGAGATTTGATTTTATCAAAAGGATGAGTATTTGTCTGGTTTAAAGTTAAATATTTTAAAGCCTGAAAGATTTTTTTATGTTTTTGATCTAAAAAAAATTGGGGATCAATCAGGTCAAAATAAAAATTTAATTGGTCAGCTTTATTTTGGTTCATATAGGAAATGATTTGTTTTAACGCTTTTTGTTCGTTAGTTAACATTTTATATTAACTCCTTTTTTCTTTTTTAATCATGTTAATATCACTAAAAGGGAGAAATTGATTATTAAGTAATGTTTGTAAAAAGATATTCGCTTGTGGCGAAAAACAATCAATGACTTGATTAATTCCTGGGATTTTCCCTTGAATA
>NZ_BBIY01000040.1:0-10035 GCF_000744065.1 'Chrysanthemum coronarium' phytoplasma | reverse complement strand
ATTAGTTTTGAAATAAGTGATGTCAGTAAAGATTTTTTGAAGAGGTTTCGTGGCCATAAAATCTTGATTGATTAAATTAGGGATTATTTGGAGATTATTTGTTAAATTACGGTAAGTAAAATTTTTTTTAGGTCTTAAACAACAACAAATATTATTTTTTTTCATAATGAGATAAACTTTTTTCTTAGTAATGAATTCATTAAAAGTTTTTTGGTATAAATCAGTGATTTTGCGATGACCGTAAAAATATTGATGATGTAAACATAAAGCTTCTATTCTTTTTTCTTGTAAAAAGTATTTTTCTTCTTTTTCTTTTAGTTTATCTTTTATTTTTAACCAATAGTAATAAGTACTTCGTTTAATTTGGATTGTTTTTAAAATGGTGGTTAAATCAAGATTTGGATTGAATTGGTTCACTAAATAAAAAACCATTTTTTATCAATTTTTTTAATCTTTTCAATAATTTTTTGTAATAATTTAATTTTTTGTTTTAATTTTTGCATCTTAATACCAATTATCTTAGAAATTATTTTAAATATATTTATATATTAACTATTATAACTCTAAAATCAGTTATATATAAGCACTTCAAGCGTTAATCTTTTTTGTTTTTTAAAAATACATATATAAATACTTGGTAAGGCTATTAACTTAAAATTAAAGTTGATTTAATGATTGAAATAAAATTAAAAAAATAAAATTACCAAAAAAAGGAGTTTTTTTATATCGATAAATAATAATGATTAAAAATGATAAACTCGATAATATCAAATATCGATTATCATTATCATTATCGATATAAAATATAAATATAAAGTATCACTCTTTAAATAGGTTAATCTTTATATAGGTTTTTTAAAGAGGCAAATGGTAATAAAGTGGTAATAAAGTGGTAATAAGATGGTAATAAAACGGTAATAAAGTGGTAATAAAGTGGTAATAAAAAGGTAACTTAATGGTAATAAAAAGGTAACTTAATGGTAATAAAATGGTAATTTTATAAATTATTTATTTGTTTTTAATTCTTTTTTATTTAAATTTGATAAATAACCAGAACGTAACTTTTTCACCCGATAACCTTGTTTGGCTTTAGTTAAGAAGAAATGAATATATTTTAAATCTTCTTGGTGATAATAGATGATGTTTAAGCCTTTTTTGTAGTTAGTTTTAATGGTTTTATTATATTTATCTCGCTTTTGAGAGTCTAATTGATATAATTGTAAAGTTTCTAATTTATTTACATCAATTTTGCCAATTAATTCTTTGATGTTGTTTTTAGATTCATTTTGATAATTGATTTGGAAAAGAGGATAAAGGTGTTTAAGGGGGTTTTTTTGGCTTTTAAGAGGGGTTAAATCAGAAAGTAATGGTTTACTATTACTAGAAGAGAAATTATCATTAATTAAGGTAATTTTCGTTTGTTTAATTTCTTCTAAGATTTGTAGGTCGACAAAGAGAGTTTGGTTTTTCGGACGGTAATTAGCTTCTTGGTAGGTATTTTTCTTTTTAGAATGAGAGATAATAGTGAGATTGATTAAATCTTCTTTTAATATTTTTAAAAAGTTTTTAATTTGAGTTAAATCGTTAGGGGTGGTTTTCGTATTCCAACCCCCGATTCTAATTTCTTGACTGGTATCATTCATTTTTAATTTCTCCTTTTAATTATTCGTTAATAATTTCTACTTTATCTTTACCAAAAAAATGAATGGCTAAATCGACTATGATTTTTTTTCTAGCCTCTTCATAAGTAATATATGGGTCTAAAAAACATTTTTGATAAGCTGTTTTGCCATATTGACGTAATAAATCATCAACATCTTTACAAGTTTCATCATATGGTGGTAAAATCCTGCGGATTTCATAAGGGATTTGATTTAATTTTAGTTGTTTTCCTAAGACTTCACTGCGTTTTCTCCCTGTTTCGTCGTTGTCTAAGGCGATAATAACTTTGATGTTTTCTGTTTTGAGGATTTCTATTTGAACTTGAGAAAGTAATTGAGTGACACAAATGAGACCGACCACGTTCTTAATTCCATATTGATAACAACTTATAACATCAAAAAAACCTTCATGAATGATGATGGTTTTTGTTTGTTTAATATATGGTAAAGCTTCAAAAAAACGATAACTGAAATAAAAAGTGGGTGTTTGACTGAAATTCGTTAAAGATTGGTATTTGGGTTGGAAATAACTAGTCTCGCGAAAATGGTTTTGATAAAAATGAAAAGTTTGATGATAACCATTTTCAATAGGGATAATGATGGAACCATGAAAAGTATCGTGATAGTATTTTGTTCCTTGATGGTTGGTTTTTTCTTTAATAAAACCATATTCTAATAATTTATCAATGTTAATGTTTTTCTTTTTTAAAAAATTGATGAATCGAAAAGATAAAGGTTTATTAGATAAAGGGGCGTATCCTAATTTAAATTCTTTAATGGTTTCTAGAGTTAGTTTTCTTTTTTGGGTTAAATATTCTATTCCTAAATGACTTTCGTTATTTCGATTAGAAGTTAATAAATAATGATAATAATCTCTAATTTGATTAAATAAGGGTGAGATTTCTTTAAATAATTGGTTTTTGATGAGTTGGATTTGGGTTTCATCAATTGGATGAGATGTTTGGGATTGATATGGTTTTTTAAAAGGATTAGTGGTTATTTTATTGCTTTCTTTTTCTTGTTGGTTTAAAGTTTTAAATTCTTGAGTTTTCATAAAATGATAAATTCTATTAACAACCTCAGGAAAGTTTTTATTTCTTCTAACTTCTTGATAAACATCAATTACGTCATAATCACGACCACATTTCCAACAATGAATATTGTTGTTTTCATTGATATGACAAGTTGTTGGATTTTGACCTTGATGGATGGGACAAGGGAAGCGATATTTGTCGTTGAAGTTTGGTGGGAGAATATTTAATTTTTTTAATAAAACCGACATAGGGAAATTAGTTTTGATGTGGTTAATTTTAGTTTGATTATTCATTATTTACTCCTTAAAAAGTTTCGATTTGATAAGGTAAAACATAACCGATTTCTTGGAAGGTTTGGGTAGTCATTTCAAAATGATAAATTAAGGTTTTTTTGGCGCCACTGCGGTTTTTTTTGATATTTACTTCAATGATTTTTTGATTATCGTTATTATCAGATTCTAAATATAGTTGATTTAAGGTTGAATTATAGATATTAAAAGGTTTTGTTTTATCTTTTGATAGTTTGGGTTGGAATTCAGACATCATTAAGACGATATCTGAGTTAGTTTCGATCCCTCCTGAACCTTTTAAAGCGGTGATTTCTGGTGATTTACCATTATAATTAGAATAAGTATCTCGGGAAAATTGAGATAAAATGATAATAACAATATTTAATTCTATAGCGATTTCTTTAAGTTTAGTCATGATTTCGTCAATGGCTAGGCGGTCATTATCAAAATGATTAGTCGCTTTGGTGATTTGGAGATGGTCGATGACAATGATTTCCACTTTTGCTTCTAAATAAAGGCGATAAACTAAATCAATGATATAATCTATTTTTTTAGTTTTATCATAACTAAAGGATAAGTTAAGTTTAGAAAAGAATTGTTTAGTGTCATTCATCCTTTCCATGTAGGTTTGTTGTGTGATACTTGAATCTTCCAAATTTTTATCTAAAATAACATTTAAAGGAATTTTAGTTTGGTGAGATAATAAACGACTTAAATTTTCTTCTAAGGTCATTTCATAAGAAAAAATTAAGAGATGGGGATGATGGTGAGTTTCTTGATACTTGGTTTTGGCGATATCTAACAGCAGATTATAAACAAAAGTGGTTTTTCCTAACCCTGTATAACCGCCAATGGTGATGATTTGACCTTTTTTAAATCCCTTGGTAGCTTGGTTTAGTCCTTTGAAAGTTTCTGATAAGCGGTAATATTCTTCTTGAATTTTTTGTTTTGCGGTATTATCGGTTTCAAAAAATTCAGGATGTAAAGAGACCATTTGGTTTAAATTAAAGAGATTTTTATCATTTTTATGAGGAATTGAAGAGATAAAATTCCTTAATTTATCAAATATTTCTTGGTAATATAAATTTTTGTGGTAAGGGTCTTGGTTTTCGTATGCGGGGCTAATGATTTTTATTAATTGTTGAAATAGTTTTTCTTGGGTATAGGTATGTTTTAAGTTAGCTAAAAAATTAAGGTTATTTTCCTTACTAAAATCATTATTTAAAAAAAATAATGATTCTTTCGTAAAGTGATCTTGGGGAAAATGGGTTTGAAGATAGGCGAGTAATTCTTTGATAATGATGGGTTTGGTAGTGATTTTGTCCCACGGATGAGATATGGTTCTTTCTAAAAATAAATATCTTAAAGCGTTAAAGATTTTTTGATGATGGGCTTCTTGAAGATATTTAGGGTTGATTATTTGACAATAAAGGTTTAATTTTTCCCATTGGCCTTGTTCGATATAATTAATGATTTGGGTTAAGGCTTGTTGTTCGTTAGTTAAATGATTCATTATTTTACTCCTTATTTTTAATTAAATTAATGTTGTTGAAAGGGATGAAGTTTTTTTGTATTAGGTTTTTGAAAAAAAGATTAGCTTCGGGAGAAAATAAATTAATGACTTGATTGATGCCTTGGACTTTACCATTTGTAATTTTGTTGTTGAGTCTTTGGGTTTCGGTGGCATCATTGGTTAATAAATAATATTCAAAACGTGTGTCTAATTTTTTTAATTGTTGTCCTTCTACCATGGCTTGTTTATAGCGTTCACGAAGGCATGTTTTGAAATTGAAGGCAATTATGCGCTTGGTTTGGGAGAATAATACTAAATCAAATTTAATATCTGGGATGAAGAATAAATAAACTTGAGGATATAAATGAATGATGCCTTGGTTTTGAAAATAGAGTAAAATAAGGTATTCGTTAATTTTTCCGCGGATGACTTTTTGGCTTTGGGAGTTATAGTTGTTATCAGTTAAATATTTATCAAGAAGAGAGTGATGATGAATCATATATTTATTAAAAGTAAATGAAAATGATGTTTGATAAAAAAGTTTTTTTAAAATATTAACACATTGAGCGTTAGTGTTAAATTGTTTAATGTGGTAAAAACTGGTATTTGTTAACATCTTTGATTATTCCTTTCTTAATTTTTTTGGTTTTCCAGGTAATAGTCCCATCAGGTTTAAGAGTTTTAATTTTTCCATTATGGTAATAAAAATAAAGATTACCATTTTTACATTTTTTCTTAATAACAATAGCCATTAGATTTCTCCTAAATATTTCATAATTTTTTGAATATTAGATGGAATGTGGTCGGTTCCGTTTAAGATTAATTGTTTAATGTCACGAGTGTAATGAGTGAGATAATGTTTGTATCCTTGGCACACGGTTTGAAAATAAGTTAATGATTTTCTTTCAATCAGATCTCTTTGGTGGCTTTTTTGTTTTTTCTTTCTGGTTTTTCCGATTTGAGGGTCAATCTCTAAATAAATTAATAAATCAGGTTTTTTTAAAATAGTTTCATGATTGATATTGAAAATTTGTTTTAAAGGTAAATTAGTTAGTTTCTTTTCCTTAAAAAAAGGAAATAATTGATAAGCATAAGTAGATGGTAACCAACGGTCTAAGATGATTAATTGTTTATTTTTAAATAATTCTACTTGGATTTGAGCCATATTAGCGAGACTTAAATAAAAACGAGTGAGATAATCTACTTGTTGAAAATTTAAAAATAAATCTCTAATTTCCTTCCCAAGTGAACTACTTCCTAATCCTTGATACAGTTGATGAGGGGTTTTTAAGAGGGGTTGAAGGGCGTGAATAAGAGAAGTTTTTCCACTCCCGTCAATGCCTTCAAAAACGATTAATTTCATCATTGATTTCTCCTTTGATTTTTATATTTGGGTATAAAAAAATGACCTTCAAATTGAAGGTCTAAAAATATGAATAAATTATTTGATTTTGCTTAATTGTTTTAAATAAGTGGTTTTTGTTAATTCTTCTGTAACTTTAATCAAAAGTTCTAAATATTTTTGACTGTCTTGAATCATTTTGATGATAAAGGTTTTATTTTGGTAAATGCGGACTACATGATAGTTTTGGTCATTAAAATAAACTAAAAAGTAAGCGAAGTTAGCTTGACTACAATATAGTTGACATTGAACTTGGGCCCAGTAATATTGGGGGATATTTTCGAGCTGAGGGTGAGTTAAAAAATGAGTCCAAGTGGATGAGACTGCTTGGTTTTTATTCACATAAGGACATTTAATTTCTAAAACAGCTTGATGTTTTTCGTTGTAGCCATCCAAAGAAGCCGAAAACATTTTAACCTTGTCATCAGTGAAAATGGTGTCTTCGAAAGTTAAATTGGTTTTTTGATTGAAAAATTCTCTAGCGATAGGTTCCATTTTTTGGCCATGGAGAGTGTATTGATTGGAAGTAAAAGTCGTGCCAAAGAGTTTATCATGAACTAATTGTTTCATCGAACGAAAAGGATCTAACCCCGTAATGGAAGCGATTTCGGAAGCGTTAATATATTTTTTGCGATGTTGATACCATAATTTGGTGTGTTGATTTAAGTTTTTGATTTGCATAATAATCATTCTTTCTTAAAAAGTTTTTGAAATAATAAGAAAAGATATTTTCCTAAATAATAAATAAATTTAATTATATGATAAAGACATTTAAAAAGAAAATCAATTAGATATAAAAGATGAGGAAGAAATAATAAAATAATTGTTAATAAACCTAAATTTAACCATTGATTTTGATAAGTAAAGAAATAATCACTTATAGTTTTAAGGTTATTATTTAACTTAGTTAACCAAGTATTAATTAAATTCCACATGATAATTAAAGTCGCTTCGTGGTTAAATGTTGATAAAATTGAACCACTATTCCTTTTTTTAATTGGTGAATACTTAGTTTGACGGTGAAAAGATAGAATTTAATGACATAATAAACGATTATAATTGGAATAAATAAAAGTAAAATGATGATGAAAAAGATGAGATTACTAGGTAAAGATTGAAAGATTTTTTTGATGAACATGGTTTTTGGTTTCCTTTCCAAGTTGTTGTATGTTGTTAAATAAAAAAAAGACCCTGATGAGGGTCTTGGTTTGCTTTTAAAAAAATTAATTTTAAATTATTTTTTTAAATTATCAGGTTTTTTGTAAGAAGAACCTTTTTCATGAGTTTTAGTTTCTTTAATTTTTTCTTCTAATGTTTTTATTATTGCTGGATCTGATAACATTTGAATAATTTTATTCCTTTCTTCTTCTGAATAATTTTCAAGAGTATTATATAATTCGTAATATTTTTTTACATTATCTTTTACTTCTTCCTTGGATGAAATTATATCTTTTCCATGTTTTTTAGGCGCAGCCATTACTTGATGAAAATAATTAGTAATTAAGAACATTTCTAAAACTATAAATAGCAAAATATTCAAGAATAATAAATTATGTTGAAATTTAAACATTAATTAAAAACTCCTTTTATTAATTCAGAAAAATTATTTTTGTTCATATTGCCAAAAAATATACATATTTTTTGCTCCATTACCCATTTGTTTTAATTCTTCTAAAGTATATTTATCATCTTCATCGTCTCTTGTATTATTATCAAAAAAAACACCTAATAAATTATGAGGTGGATTTTTAATTTTCCAAATCATTGCAAATTGTGCTATATTTCCATTATAACGTGGACCAGTTAGTGTAAAATCAAAATATTGTGAAAATGGTTGAAAATTTTTAATACTATTAATATCTGAAAAAGTTATATTAACGATTCTCATATCACCAACACGCTCTTCATGAGGGGCCGCTATCACTTGATTATTATTAGTAATTAAAAAAAATCCTAATAAAATAAATATAAATATATTCAAGAATAATAAATTATGTTGAAATTTAAACATTAATTAAAAACTCCTTTTATTTTATTCCTGGAATTTAAAGTTGATATTTTTATGTCCATCCAGGTTGATTTTTTCCATTTTTAACCTCTTTAACTTTATCATAATTATGTTTATCTTGGTAAAGAGATAAAGTTTTACGGACAGGGTTGAAGTGGAGGTGGAAATTGGTTAATTTGAAATTGGAGTTATGAACAAATGCACGACCAAGGTAGTAATCTTTGTCGTCTTCTAAGAAGTGTTTTGGACCTTTGTATTTAAGAATTAATTTGTTGTAACCTGGGCCTTTGTGTTCGTGTTTTTCGAAATTAACATAATTATCTAAATAACTGTCATCTTTGGTATAGAAATGAGCGCTGTTAAAGCCGTTAAAAGTGGTGTGATTATAGGTATCACCATCTTTATTCCAACGGTCGAAAGGATGACGGTCTTTGATGTAACTAGCGAGGTTAGTGGGTTCAGGTTGGGATTCGATACGTTCTTGAGCGGTTAAAATATTGTGATGACTACCTTTTTTGGCTTGAAATTGTTGTTGATAATAACCAATCCCATTAAGACCATCAAAAGTGTAATGAATTTCAATCATTGGTTGTATTCTTCCTTTATGATCAGTTTCATCCCATTCTTTTTTTATATCAGCTTTGGTTTCTTTTAAAATAGGGATTTCTTCTTTCGGTAATTTAATGATGTTCATTTCGGTTAAAACAATCCAACCAATCAATAAAAAAAGAAGTACCCCTAATATGATAAAAATCCATTTAATTGTTTTTTTGATGATATTAAACATTCTTAGCCCCTTTTGGGTAATTTTAAATATATTACTATTTTAACATATTTAATTTTTAATATTTATTAAAACCATCTTCGTTTAAACCAAGAGGTTACTTTATCGACTGTTTTATTTGCGTAATCAATGATTTTATCTTTAACAGGTTGAAGGGAACCTTTCCAGGTTTTTTGGTTATCTATGGTTTCTTTGAGGTGGGTATATACTTCAGTTTCGCGGGTTAATTTATCACTTTTTTCTTTTAAGGTTACTTTAGTGGCTTCGTGGGATTTTTGTTCGTCTTTTAGTTGTTCTTTAAGTTTATTGATTTCATGACGGAGTTCGGCGTTTTCTTCGATATATTTACTAGACGCGTTTTCTAAAGCTTTAATGGTTCCTTCTAAAGCTTCAATGTGAAGACCTTGTTGCACCCATTTATCGATTTGTTGTTCTAATTCTTCGCTTAAACGGTTAATTTCATTGGCTTGTTCGTGGATGATTTGGTTTAGTTGGGTGATTTCTTGGTCTTTTTGTTGGATAGTTTCTTGATATTCTTTTTCTTTTGTTGTTAAAGTTTGTTGTAATTGAGTAATTTCGGTTTGGAGTTCTTGTTTTTGTTGTTCTGATAGTTGTTGGTTGGTTTCTAATTCTTGTTGTTTGATTTCGATTAAGTTTTTTTGTTCTTGGAGTTGGGTTTGGAGTTGGTCGTTAATTTGTTGTTTTTCGTTGATTTGATTGATTAATTCATTAATTTGTTTTTCTTTTTCAGTGTTAATGGTTTTTTCTTGATGAAGATCAGTTTCTAGTTGATTAATCTTTTGGTCTTGGGTAAAGATTTCGTTTTCTTTAGAACGGATTTTGTCAGTTTGTTGATTGATTTCTTTTTGAAGTTCTTGTTTTTCTTGTTCAGAAAGTTTTTGATTATTTTCTAATTCTTCTTGTTTTTGAGTTAAATCATGTTCTAAATTAGCTTTTTGTGTTTCTAAAGTTAAACTATTAATTTTTTCTTGTTGAAGTTGAATTTCTAATAAGTGTTTGGCTTTGATGATTTCTTCAGGAGTTAGTTGTTGTGTTTCTGTTGTTTGGTTAGTTTCTTTTAATTCCTCGCCAAGTGATGGTGTTTGTTGGAGTTGTTCTTGTTGTAATAAGATAGGTTCAGTTGGAGATTTTTCAACTGAACCTTTATCAGGGATTGTTAAGGTTGCCAGTTGTACTTTCTTCTTGAGTTATTTCTGTTTTAGATTCGTTATTATTAGTTATATTTGGTTCTTCATTTTTTATGATGGTTGGTTTTTGTGTTTGTTGGGTGGATGGTGTTTGTATATTGGTAATTGAAGGATTTTCGATTTGATGGGTTAATT
>NZ_BBIY01000041.1:0-9848 GCF_000744065.1 'Chrysanthemum coronarium' phytoplasma | reverse complement strand
TACATGTTTCCGACTCTAACTTTGAATTAACTAATTTTCACCTCCACTTTAACCCTGTACGTAAAACTTTATCCCTTTACCAAGATAAACAGAATAATGATAAAGTCAAGGAAGCCGAATATAATAAAAGAACCAGCGATGACTGGTGATAAAAATTTTAACAACTTCCAATATGTTAAAATATAAAGGAATAAAAATTAAATGAGATTTCATATGATATTTAAATCACAAAAATATTTACTAATATTTAATATTATTTTATTTATTTGTTTAGGATTGTTATTAATAAATAATAATAATCAAGTTATGGCAATGGACAAATTAAATAATGAATTAATTAAAGAAACAAATATTAATAAATGTCAAGAACAAATTCAGCAATTAGAACAAATATCAAAATATAGTAAAGAAGATGAAAAAATAAACAATGATAATTTGGAAAAACAAAAAAACCATTTTTTTAAATTGTTTATAAAACAAATAGTTATAAAATTGATGTTTATAGAAATTAATATAAATTTTTAAAAACAAACCAAGCAAACAAAAATATCCAAATTTACAATTATACTCAACAAAAAATTAAAGAAAAACACCAAATTAAAATCCTTTAAATAATGATGCACCTTAATCATTTTTTTCAATATTCAATTCATAAAGTTGTATAATAGTGAATATTATTCAAACTTTCATATTTGATAATTTATAACCATTATCATAGGGGATAAAAAAATTAATGAATACTAGTAATTTTTTAAAAACACAATATAAAAATAATATCTTATTTAAACTAAACTATCTCTACATTATAATCCCATCTGAGTGATAAAAAATAAAAAAAGGAAATCAAAAAAATGGAAATTAAATCATTTATTTTAATAATAAGTTTAATTTTGAATGTTATTTTAATACTTTTCTCCATAATTAAAACAATACAATGTAACAAAAAATTAAAATTCGAAGATTTGACTAAAAAAGAATTTGAATTAAAATGTGTTGAATTAATATGTTCAGGAGAAATAAGTTTTGAAAATAATAAAAAAGTTTTAAAAGCAATGCAAAAGTTGCACAAAGAAATATTTTTAGATACAATTCCTAAAAAAAAGAATAATCACAAACCAAGACCCTTCCAGGGTCTTTTTTTATTTAACAACACACATAACTTTGGAAAGGAAACAAAAACAATGTTCATAAAAAAATCTTTCAATCTTTACCTAGTAATCTCATCTTTTTCATCATCACTCTACTTTCATTTATTCCAATTATCACCATTTATTATGTTCTTAAATTCTATCTTTTCACTGTCAAACTAAGTCTTCACCAACTAAAACAAGGAATAGTGGTTCAATTTTATCAATATTTAACTACGAAGCAACCAAATCATCATGTGGAATTTAATTAATACTTGGTTAACTAAACTAAATAACATGCTTAATGCTATCAGTCATTATTTCTTCACTTATCAAAATCAATGGTTAAACTTAGGTTTATTAACGATTATTTTATTATTTATCCCTCATCTTTTATATTTAATTGATTTTCTTTTTAAATGTCTTTATCATCTTTTTCGTTTCTTTTATTATTTATGAAAATATCTTTTATTCTTATTAAAGAAAATATTTAAGAAAGAATGAATATTATGAGAATCAAAAACTTTGAGCTGTTTCCTTTTTTTAAACAAATTTAATTTTTAAAATGACTCTTTAAGACTAAAAATTAATAGATAATTTCCTATCTTTTCAAACTAAAGAAATATTTTTTTCGTTTAAAAAAGTGTCTAAACTTTTTTTGATAATTCTTTAGTTTCAAAAGATATTTTTTTAAATATTTTATCTTTACACTATCTAGTTAGGTAAAAAAAGTGAAAAACTCGTCAACAAAATGAAAAGAAAATAATCTTTGATATCAATTTAACATTTTTCTTAAAAAAAGTCGTACTAAAATAACCTTTTTCAAAGTTATATTATTTGATGTTAAATCAACTAAAAATTTATCTTAGATTTTGAATATATTGAGATGGAGTTGAATGGTTTAATTTATTTAAAATCCACTTAGTATTCCAAAATTTCGGAAAATGATTGATTAATTTTTTCATTTTATCAGGAGATTTTTGAAATAAAAATGGATTTTGATGTTGTAAGATTGTTTTCATTTGGCCGAAAAAGTTTTCAATGATGGCGTTATCACGAGGGGTAGCTTTTCTTGACATGCTGATTAAAAAACCTTTTTTCGTTAAAGTTTGTTGAATTTTGAGCGATTGATAAACTTTTCCTTGATCGGAGTGAATGATACAAGGTTCTTTTAATTTTGGCAGTTTTTTAATAGTTTTTAAAACTAAATCTTTATTTTGTTGGTTTGAAACATGTGAAGCAATTATTTGATTGTTAAAAGAGTCAATGATGCAAGAAAAATAAAGAAAACCTTGATTCGTTTTGAAATAAGTGATGTCAGTAAAAAGTTTTTGGAGGGGTTTGGTGGCCATAAAATCTTGATTGATTAAATTAGGAATTATTTGGAGATTATTTTTTAAATTACGGTAAGTAAAATTTTTTTTGATTCTTAAACGACAACTAATGTCGTTTTTTTTCATGATGAGATAAACTTTTTTCTTGGTGATGAATTCGTTAAAGGTTTTTTGATATAAATCAGTGATTTTTCGATGACCGTAAAAATATTGATAATGGAGACATAAAGCTTTAATCCGTTTTTGTTGTAACAGGTGTTTTTCTTCTTTTTCTTTTAGTTTAGCTTTTATTTTCAACCAATAATAATAAGTACTTCTTTTAATTTGAATTGTTTTTAAAATAGTGGTTAAATTCAGAGTTTGATTGAATTGGTTGACTAAATGAAAAACAATCTTTTTATCGATTTTTTAATCTTTTCAATCATTTTTTGTAATAATTTAATTTTTTGTTTTAATTTTTGCATTTTAACACCAATTATCTTTATAAATTATTTTAAATATATCAACTATTATAACTCTAAAAGATTTTTTATTGGATCAATAAGCGCTTCATCGCGTGCATCTTTTTTTTAATAATACATATAGTAATACTTGGAAAGGCAGTTAATTTAAAAATTAAAGTTGATTTAATAATTAAAATAAATTAAAAAAATAAAATTACCTCAAAAGAGGTTTTTATGATATCGATAAATAATAATGATATGAAAAATGATAATGCGATAATATCAAATATCGAGTATCATTATCATTATCGATATAAAATATCAAATATCACTCCTTAAATGAGTTAATCTTTATATAGATTATTTTAAAAGACAAAATGTCATAAAAGTGTCAGTGAAGTGTCATAAAAGTGTCAGTGAAGTGTCATAAAAGTGTCATTCTTGTTGTTTAGGTATATATTTATATTTGGGATGTAGCTTTTTCACCCGATAACCTTGTTTATCTTTTGTTAAAAAAGATTGAAGATATTTTAAATCTTCTTGGCGATAATAAATAATATTTAACCCTTTTTTATAGTTAGTTTTCATGGGTTTATGGTATTTATCTAGTTTTTGAGGGTCTAATTGATATAACTGTAAAGTTTCTAACTTATTACCATCAATTTTTCTAATTAATTCTTTGATGGTATTTTTAAATTCATTTTTATAATTGATTTGGAAGATATTAAATAGGTGTTTAAGGGGGTTATTTTGTCTTTTAAGCGGGGTTAAATCTGAAAGTAATAGTTTACTATTAATAGAAGAAAAATTATCATTAATTAAGGTTATTTTTGTTTGTTTAATTTCTTCTAAGATTTGAGGATCAACGAAGAGAGTTTGGTTTTTCGGACGGTAATTAGCTTCTTGATAGGTGTTTTTCTTTTTAGAATGAGAAATAATGGTAAGATTGATTAAATCTTCTTTTAATATTTTTAAAAAGTTTTTAATTTGAGTTAAATCATTTGGGGTGGCTTTCGCGTTCCAACCCCCGATTCTAATTTCTTGGCTAGCGTCGTTTTTCATTTCTTTTCTCCTTAATTTGGTTTTTTGTTATAAAAATAAAAACCCTAAATAGTTAAATTTAAGTTTATATATACTTTTATGAGATTGCATTAATGTTTTTATATGTGTAGATGTTATATATTTTGGTGTAAAAAAATAATTTAATTAATTACTTCAACTTTGTCTTCGCCAAAGAAATGAACCGCTAAATCGACGATGATTTTCTTTTTGGCCTCTTCATAACTAATGTATGGAGCTAAAAAACATTTTTGATATGCTTCTTTGCCGTATTGACGTAATAAATCATCGACATCTTTACAAGTTTTATCATAAGGTGGTAAAATACGTCTAATTTCGTAAATAATATTTTCTTCTTTAAGTTGTTCTCCTAAGGCTTCGCTGCGTTTTCGGCCTGTTTTATCATTATCTAAAGCGATAATGACTTTGATTTTTTCTTTTTTAAGAATTTCTAGTTGTGATTGAGAAAGTTGCTGAGTGACACAAATGAGACCGACCGCGTTTTTAATATTGTTTTGCCAACAACTAATGATATCAAAAAAACCTTCATGAATGATGATGGTTTTGGTTTGTTGAATATATGGTAATGCTTCAAAAAAACGATAACTAAAATGAAAAGTAGGAGTTTGACTAAAATTATTGAGGGATTGGTATTTTGGTTGAAAGTAAGAAACTTCGCGGAAATGGTTTTGATAAAAATGAAAAGTTTGATGATAACCATTTTCAATAGGGATAATAATGGAACCATGGAAAGTATCATGATAATATTTTTTTCTTTGTTGACTGGTTTTTTCTTTGATAAAACCATATTCTAATAATTGATCGATCTTAATATTTTTCTTTTGACAGTAATTTACTAACCGAAAAGATAAAGGTTTATCAGATAATGGGGCATAACCAAGTTGAAATTCTTTGATGGTTTTTTTGTTTTTTCTTTCTAGTTCTTCCGATGAGAGGATCGATATCTAAATAAATTAATAAATCGGGTTTTTTTAAGATAGTTTCATGATTCAACTTAAAGATCTTTTTTAAAGGGGGAAGTTGTTTCTTTTCCTTGGAAAAAGGAAATAATTGATAAGCATAAGCGGATGGTAACCAACGGTCTAAGATGATTAATTGGTTGTTTTTAAATAATTCCGCTTGGATTTGAGCCATATTCGCGAGACTTAAATAAAAACGAGTGAGATAATCTACTTGTTGAAAATTTAAAAATAAATCTCTAATTTCCTTCCCAATAGAACTGCTCCCTAAACCTTGATAAAGTTGATGAGGGGTTTTTAATTGCGGTTGAAGGGTGTGAATAAGAGAAGTTTTTCCGCTCCCGTCGAGTCCTTCAAAAACGATTAATTTCATCATTTTTTTTCTCCTTTGATTTTTAATTTGGGCATAAAAAAAAGACCTTCAAATTGAAGGTCTAAAAATATTAATTATTTAATTTTACTTAATTGTTTTAAATAAGTTGTTTGTAATAATTCTTGTTTTGTTTTGTGTAGTAATTCTAAATATTTTTGACTATCTTTAATCATTTTAGTGATAAATGTTTTATCTTGATAAATCCGAACAACATGATAACTTTGGTTGTTAAAATAGACTAAAAAGTAAGCAAATTTAGCTTGACTACAATAAAGTTGACATTGAACTTGGGCCCAGTAGTATTGAGGAATATTTTCTAAATGAGGATTGGTTAAAAAACTAGTCCAAGTGGATGAGACTTCTTGGTTTTCATTAACAAAAGGACATTTAATTTCTAAAACAGCTTGATGTTGTTCATTGTAACCATCTAAAGAGGCGGAAAAAAGGTTAACTTGATCATCAGTGAAAATGGTGTCTTCGAAAATTAAATTGGTTTTTTGTATGAAAAACTGTCGCGCGATGGGTTCCATTTTTTGCCCATGAAGGGTATATTGATTAGCGGTAAAAGTTGTGCCAAAGAGTTTATCATGAACTAATTGTTCCATGGAACGAAAGGGGTCTAAACCCGTAATAGAAGCGATTTCGGAAGCGTTAATATATTGTTTGCGGTGTTGATACCATTCTTTGGTACGTTGTGATAGTTTGATTTTCATGGTTATTTACCTTTCTTAAATATTTTATTTAATAATAATAAAAGATATTTTCCTAAATAATAAATAAATTTAATTATATGATAAAGACATTTAAAAAGAAAATCAATTAGATATAAAAGATGGGGAAGAAATAATAAAATAATTGTTAATAAATCTAAGTTTAACCATTGATTTTGATAAGTAAAGAAATAATCACTTATAGTTTTAAGGTTGTTGTTTAACTTAGTTAACCAAGTATTAATTAATTTCCACATGATTGGGTTGCTTCGTGGTTAAATATTGATAAAATTGAACCACTATTCCTTGTTTTAGTTTTTGGATGCTTAATTGGTAAGTAAAAAGATAGAATTTAATTAAATAATTCAACAAAATTAAAGGGATTATTAATAAGATAAAGATGATGTTACTTGATAAAGATGATAAGATTTTTTTAATGAACATATTTAATAGTTCCTTTCTTTTTTAATTATTGGGTAATAAAAAAAGACCCTGAAAAGGGTCTTGGTTTGTGATTAAAGATTAATCTAATTCTTTTGGTTTTTTAGGTGGTCGGGTTGTGTCTAAAAATTGATAATAAGTTCTTGTTTGCCAACGATCACCACCAGAACAACAATCGTTTCCGTCGATATACCAATCATCAAAAAAGATACCATCTACATATTTATAATAATAACTAGTTCCGTTTTCATTATAAAGCCAGCGGGAATAACGGCCTAATTTATTACGAACTTCTTCACCTGAATAATAATGACCATATTTGATATAACATTGATTTAACCAATTTATATAATTAGTTTTGTATTCTTCAACTAATTTAATTTTTAAAGAATAATCGTTACAAAAAATTAAATAAATTGTATTATCAGTTTCGAAAAGATGGGAAACGATTTTAACTTTAAAAGGAATATTAAATTTTTTATAGGAAGGAGAAGTAATTTCAAAAGAAAGTTCAGCTTCTTTAATTTCTTCTTCATATTCATCTTCTTTGATTAATGGCGAAAAAGTATATAAATTATTTTCACGTTTCCAATTACGGATGGTTTGATAGGGTTCTAAAGAATCAGACAATTCGATAATCTTTTTTCTTTTTTGGACGTTAAAAGTAAAGAGATAAATATTTTTAGCGCCGTTAGATAGTTTTAATAAATCTTCGATGGCGTAACATTGGTTTTCAGGAATAATTCGAATTCCATCATCAAAATAAATGGTGTCAATATCAATTTCATGGAAAGTTTTTGATGGTAAGGGAACGACTAAACGAGTATTAGGTGTGGTGTTATAACAACCTAATTTAATCAATTTTGGTTCTTCGATGATGTTATTTTCCATTAAATAATGATTGATTACTTCTTCTTTGTTTCGATCAGTGAAGATGTTGCTAACTACTAAATTTATTTGAGGTTGAATTTCTTGAGGTTTTTCTTGGGAGTCCCAAAAGATAAAAACTTCTTCAATGGCGATTTCGTATTTTAAAAGGTCTTCTAAGGTGTATTCGTAATCTTCATGAGGATATTTTTCTTTAAAAGGATTAATTCTAGGTTTGAAATAGATACCTAAGAGACCTTGAGGAGGGTTTTTTAATTTGTTGAAGAAAAATTTACGTCCATAAGGGTTGTATGAGGGTTCTTCGAGATTATAGGTGGAAGTTTGGATATTGAAATATTCTAATATATTAGGGATATCTTCTTTCTCTATAACGTTGATGTCATATCTTTTCATTTTTGGTTGGGTATTTAACCATTCTTCTTGAAGGGTTTGGTAGTCTACTAGTTTAATAGTTGATTTGGTTTGTTTATGTAAATATTTATAGGCGAAAATAGGTTTAATGAATAAAATAGCAATTAATAAAGAAATGATTAAGAAAACTTTTTTAGGTTTTTTGTTTTAATCATGGTTTATTTGTCTCCTTTTAGTTGGGTTATGGACGTTCCGTGATGTGTTGTTGTTTGGGGTAAAAGAAAAAGACCCTTTAGGGTCTTTGTAAAATATAAGATATTTATATTAAATTATTTTTTATTCTTATTGGGTTTTTTTGAAATAAACAAATTTTGTTCTTCTAATGTTATATTTCTTTTTTTTATTTTGGTTTCATTTTTAGATAATAATTTCGTTATTTTATCTAAATTAATTTGAATTCCTTTTTTATTAAAGTATTTAATTGCTTCATCCAAATTTTCTATCGCTTCATCTAAGATATCATTATCTTTTTTTTGTTCACCTTTATAAGTATTATAAGTGTTGTTTTCCATTGCCATAACGGAATTATTAGTAGTAATAAAAAATAAACTTAAACCAATAAATACAAATATATTTAAGAATAATAAATGATGTTTGATTTTAACCATTAATTAAAAATCTCCTTTTACTTTATTTATTCCTCAACCGAGGAAATAATTTCGTAGAGGGAGTTGAGTTCATATAAGATATTATCTTGATATTGTTTTTTGGCATCTTCATATCGTTCTTCTAACATTTTTTTGAAATTTTCAGCTCTTGTTAACATATTTTCGTACATCTCTTTTTTGGATTCTAATGTTCCGATTTGAGATTTAAGGTCTGAAATTTGACCGACTAATTCTATAACTTCATCTTGTAATTTTTCGATTTCGGCCTTTAGTAAATTTAGATTAGCTTCTCTTTCAGTTCTTGCTGAAGTTGATTGATTAGGTATATATTTGTATTGTTGTGATTCATTTTTTAAATCATTAATTTCTTTTTCGAGAATTTCTAATTCTTGTTCTAAATTATTTTTTTGTGTATTCAAAGACGGAAATTGGCCTTTTATTTCTTGGATTTTGGTGTTATATAAATCGCATTTTTTATTTTCTTCATCAATTGTATTTTTTTCGTTTTTGAAAAAACCTAATGAATTTTTCCAACTATTTTTTATTTTTTCAATTTCAGTTTTTTCTCGTTCGGAAAGATCATTGAATAATAAATTTTGATTGTTGTTTTCTAAAAATACATAAGATTTAATTTGGTCAAAAAGAGCTTCAGTAATGGTGAATTTAGGTTTTTCAGTTTCTCGTTTAGTTCTAGAAGAACTAAATTTTGAATCATCATTTTCTATTTCTTCTTCTGGTGAAAATAATTCTTCTTTTTCTTTTTTAATTTCGTTTCTTCCTTGATAAAAACCAATAATGACTGATCCAATAAGAAAAGTAATAATAGCTACTAAATGTTTTTTGAAAAAATTACTAGTATTCATCAATTTCATTTCCCTTCTGATAATAGTGATTATTATCAAATATCGAAATTTGAATATATTACTATTATACAATTTTATGAATTAAATTGTTTAAAAAAAGTTTTATTTGTTAGGAATCATAATCATTTCAGGAATTTTAGTTTGACGTTTTTGTTGGAATTGTTGTTGAGCACGAGCGTAGTTAGGGTTTTTTAATTTCAGTTCTTCTTTGAGAGTTTCTATTTCAACTTCTTGGTTTTCTAGTTTTTCTTCTAATTTATATTGTTTTTTTTCTAATTTTGGTATATCTGTGATTTGTTTACTTTTTTCATATAATTCGTTGATAATTTTTTCATATTCGTTAATTACGGAATTTTCTTCTTGTTGGATTTTTGTAACTAATTTTATTGACTGTTCTTATTCTTTCAGGATTTTTTTATCTTGTAATTTATCTTTATATTCTTCTAGTTTCTTTTGGTAGTCTTTTTGGTCGGCGTCGAGTTTGGCTAAGTCGCGGTCGATGTCTTTGGTATACATTTCTAAGGCTTCTTTGGTAATCATTGGGAGTGATTCTTTGTTTTCGTTCACTACTTCGTTGTACATATGCCATAAACGATGACCTTCGTGAAGAA
>NZ_BBIY01000042.1:0-5865 GCF_000744065.1 'Chrysanthemum coronarium' phytoplasma | reverse complement strand
CATTTAAAAGATCATGAAATTGAAGGTTATTTAAAACATATTATCACCCCTTATCAAATTAGTTATCATACTTTCTTAGCTTTAAAAGAGATTACCCAATTATGTCAAGGCAAAAACCTCTCTAATCGCGATTTAACCACGATCATCGAAGAAGCTTACAAAAAAACGGCTAAATGGTCTCAACAAAACCCTCAAACCCACGAAGTTATGTTGCCTTCTGATATCGAAGAAGTTTTACAACTAAAATTAAAAACAAAACCCGATCATCAACAAGTGAAACAACGCCGAGCAGCTTGTGAAAATCAATACGCTCAATGGCGAGAAGGAATCCTTCGATATTTAGATAAACCCAAAGACGAAACTAAAATTGAATGTCGCTATACCTTTGATGGTTTAAACGGAATTAACTATTACAATCGTCGTTACTCTCAAATCCAAACGGAATTAAATAATATTAATCAGCAATTAACTAAAATCCACCAAGAAAATAAAATTCCACAATTAGAACAAGAATTAATCGCTTTAAACCAAACACCTGACAAATACGAACAAACCATTAAAGATAAAAACCAAGAAATCATCGATATTAAAAATAAACTTAAAACTCTTCCAACTCAAGAAGAAAGATTAAGAAAAGAATTAAAGCTAGTCGAAAATCGTCGCGAAACCCAAAAAGAACCATCTAACTTAGTTTGTTACATCAAAGATCGTCATCCTTTCGACCGTTGGAATAAAAAAGGCTATACTTATAACCACACTACTTTAGACGGATTTGATGATGCTTCTTTCTATACCGAAGATGAAAGCTATTTACATTATTATATCAATTTCGAAAAGCAACAACACAAAGGCCCAGGTGGCAATTACTTAATCCTTAAATACAAAGGTCCTAAACACATCTTAGACGACGACAAAGACTATTACCTTGGTCGCGCTCGCGTCGATGATGCCAATTTCAAATTAACTAATTTTAATCTCCACTTCAACCCTGCACGTAAAACTTTATCACTTTACCAAAATCAACATCACGATGTACCTCAAAAGAACAATTAAAAAAAACTCATTAACCAAAAGAAAACTCGTTCAATCAGCGAGTTTTCTTATTTCACCAAGAAAGGAAAAAATATTTATGAAAATAAAAAATATTCGCTATTTTGGTTTTGTTTGCCATATCCATATTATATTAATAATATTCTTTTTTAATTATCAAAGTAATTCTATTCAAGCTTTACCATCAAAAACTTTAAAACGTTGTCACACTTTTCATTATCAAGATTTAAATGAAACGAATGAAAATAAAGAGGTATTATTGCCTTCAAATCAAATTGAAATCATTAATTCAAATATTAACGAAAAAAATCATATTAAACCTAAAGTTATTCAAAAAAACCAATTTTGGCAATTTTTACATCAATTTTTACATTTCGGAATGGATATCATTGAGATGACTAACGAAATTATTAGTAACTAATTCAAAGAGAAAGCGAGAAAACAAAATGGAAATTATTCAAAAATATTCACCTTATATTTATTTAATAATTGTTATTTTAACGACAATTATCATCTTTAATTTCAACAATCATAATTTAAAACTTCAAAACAATCATCTAAAACAAAAAATTAACCTTATTGAAAAGGAAATGGATGAATTTCAAAAAGAAACCCAAAGTAATTTTCAAAAAATTAATGAAAATATAGATAAATTAGAAAAAATGATAATAAATCAAAATAAATCCAATCAAGAAAGCGAGTAAAATCATATGGCGAAAAAAACAAATAAAAACACTAAAAACAATAAATCTAACAAAATAATTATCAAAAGAAAAACTCAATTCCCTAAAATAATTATCGAAACTCAAACTCAAAAAGAAAACTGGTTATTTAAAATCATTAAAACTTTCTTTAATATCCTCATTTGGTACATTCCATTATTATTAATTGGTGGGGCGATTTATTGGACCCTTTTTAAATTCTTTCCTGAAGTTTCAAACCAAATCAACACTTTTACAGCTAATGCTGCTGCTAAAACTAAAGTGTTTTACGATAAAGCTACTCAACCAATTCGTCAAGTTATCGAATATATCTATAATAAATTAACAGGCAATGATAAAGATCCTAATCATATTCCTTCGCCACAAAATAAATTAGGTTATTATCTAGCAACTACTTTAAGCGTCATCGGGATTTGTTTAGGATTTGGAAAAATTGGTAATTGGTTAAAAAATGGGAAGAAAAAGACTATCAAAAAAAGAACTAAAACTATCATTCAAAAAAAAGCTACTTCAAAAATAGCTAATGTCGGTGGTAAAATCCTTAAAATCGGTAGTAAAGTTTTATTTTGGGTTTCTTTAGCTTCAACTGCTTATGAACTTTATCAATTTTATCAAGAAGAAACTAAAACCCCCAATCCACCACAACAATTAACCCATAAAATGGAAAATCCCTCAACACCAATCTTACAAGCATCAACTATTCAACAATCATTCAATCCAACTATTATTGAAAATGAAGAATCAACTTTAACTAATAATAATGAAGTTAAAGAAGAGACAACTCAAGAAGAAAGTAAAAATGGTAACCTTAACAATCCCTGTTAAAGGTTCAGTTGAACAATCCCCAACTGAACCCACTTTACTTCAACAAGAACAACTCCAACAAACACCATTACTTGGTGAGGAATTAAAAGAAACTAATCAAACAACGGAAACACAACAACTAACTCCTGAAGAAATCATCAAAGCCAAAAACTTATTAGAAATTAAACTCCAACAAGAAAAAATTAATAGTTTAACTTTAGAAACTCAAAAAGCTAATTTAGAACATGATTTAACTCAAAAACAAGAAGAATTAGAAAACAATCAAAAACTATCTCAACAAGAAAAACAAGAACTTCAAAAAGAAATCAATCAACAAACTGACAAAATCCGTTCTAAAGAAAATGAAATCTTTACCCAAGATCAAAAGATTAATCAATTAGAAACTGATCTTCACCAAGAAAAAACGATTAACACCGAAAAAGAAAAACAAATTAATGAATTAATCAATCAAATCAACGAACAAAACCAAATGACTGAACAACTCCAAAACCAACTCCAAGAACAAAAATCCTTAATCGAAACTAAAAACCAAGAATTAATAACTAATCAAGCTTTATCTGAACAAGAAAAACAAGAACTCCAAAAGGAAATCAATCAATTAACAACTAATTTTCAACAAAAACAAAAAGAATACGAAAACACTATTAATCAAAAAGACCAAGAAATCGATCAATTAAACCAAATCATCAACGAACAAGCAAATGAAATTAACCGTTTAAATGAGGAGTTAGAACAACAAATTGATAAATGGGTGCAACAAGGCCTTCACATTGAAGCTCTAGAAGGAACCATTAAAGCTTTAGAAAACGTCTCTGGTAAATATATTGAAGAAAACGCCGAACTCCGTCATGAAATCAATAAACTTAAAGAACAAATAAAAGAAGAACAAAAAACCCATGCAGCGACTAAATTAAAATTGAAAGAAAACTTTGATGAATTAACCCAACAAATAACAGAATACGATAAAATTAAAGAAACCCTAAAAAACCAAAAAACTTAGAAAGGTTCAATTCAACCCTTTACTACAAAAATTAAAGTCGACGTAAACAGAAATGTTGCAAGCGCAAAGGAAAAAGTTAATAATGTAACTTCTTGGTTTAAAAAATGGTTTTAATTAAGATTCAAAAGTCAAATGTGTTAAAATGTTGGTATATTAAAAATTGCTAGAAAGGAACTAATCATGTTTAATATTAAAAAAATAATTAAATGGGTTTTTATCGTGTTAGGGATACTTCTTTTTTTATTTATTAGTTTTATTGTTTTAACCGAAATGGAAATCATTAAATTACCGAAAGAAGAAATCCCTATTTTAAAAGAAACCGCATTCGAAAATATCGAAGAATGGGATGACCTTAATAGTGGACTTAAAATGATTAAAGCCAAGTATACCTTTGATGGACTTAATGGTATTGGCTATTATCAACAACAACTCGCTAACAAAGAGAACATCAATTTTTATGAATTAGGAACTATCAAAGACCGCCTCGAAACCCAAAAAGAACCCTCTAACTTAGTTTGTTACATCAAAGATCGTCATCCTTTCGACCGTTGGAATAAAAAAGGCTATACTTATAACCACACTACTTTAGACGGATTTGATGATGCTTCTTTCGATAAAAAAGATGACAGTCAATTATATTTATATGTTAGATTAGAAAAACAACAACACAAAGGGCCAGGTGGCAATTACTTAATCCTTAAATACAAAGGTCCTAAACGCATCTTAGACGACGACAAAGACTATTACCTTGGTCGCGCTCGCGTCGATGATGCCAATTTCGAATTAACTAATTTTAATCTCCACTTCAACCCTGCACGTAAAACTTTATCCCTTTATCAAGGTAAACACAATAACGAATAAAGTCCAAGAAACCGAAAATAACAAAAGAACCAACTCTGATTGGTAATAAAATTTAACAACTTCCAATAATTTAAAATATAAAGGAATAAAAATAAAAGGAGATTTAATTAATGGTTAAATTAAAAAATCAATTTAAAATAATAAGTATTTATTTATTTATTTTTTTAGGAATGTTATTTATTAATAATAATAAAAATTTATATGCCCTCCCTGGAATAGATTTAGAAGCAAGAAAAATTCGACTTGAAGAAGAAATAAATAGTTTAACGATAGAATTAACTAACGTTTTTCATGATACTAATTTAGAATCTCAAACACGTTTAAACAGAATGACTGCTTTTTCAAATAGATTAGATACAACCAGCAATCAACTTTCGATGATAAATCAACAAATTATCGAATGCATTCGAAATAATTTACGAAGACAAAATAACCAAAATCAACCAAATAATAATAGAAGACGTTAAAATAATTTAAAGTGTGTTTTATTTTTATTATTAAATATCAAAAGGAGATTTAATTAATGTTTAAATTACAAAATCAATTTAAAATAATAAGTATTTATTTATTTATTTTTTTGGAATTATTTTTAATAAATAATAGTAATCAAGTGATGGCAATGGAAAATAAAAAAATATGCAATCTAAATATGAAAATTCATAATATTTGGATTCAAAAAAAAGAAGATATTGTGTCTCATGTTATAAATAAAAATATTGATCAAACATTTAGTTATTTAACTTTAGATTATCCTTGTTATAATAGCGCCACCAATAATAAAAATGATCTTTGCTGGCGTATTAAAGAACCTCCTAATAATTTATTATTTGTTTTTTTTGATAACGGAATTAGATCTAATGAAGATGAATTTTATTCTTTAGAAGATCTAAATAAAATGGGTAATGGAGCAAAAAATATGTATATTTTTTGGTTAACAAAAACATTATATCCACAAATTAAAACTGAAAAAGATATTATAAATAAAGAAATATTTTACCAATTAAAAATAAAATTGAAAAATATTGAAATAGAAAAATTAAATATTGAATTAAATTTATTTAAAGAAATAAAATTACAATTAGAAAAAGAAATAGATAATCAAACAAATATTTATCTTAATACAAAAAAAATTATTCTAAATCTAGAAAATTATATAAATAATTTAGAAGGAATTAACAAAAAAAACCAAAATATTAATTTAGAAAATGAAAAATTAAAACAAAAATTAAACTTAAACTATATAGAATTACAAAAAGAAAAAGAAAAATTTTTAAATCAAAAAAATAATATAAACAAATTACAACAAGAATTAAATCAAAAAACAACTACTTATATGGGTATTTTTAATTCATTGTATAAAAAAATATTTTAATGTTTAAAAAATTTAAAAGAATAAAAAAAATTATA
>NZ_BBIY01000043.1:0-3703 GCF_000744065.1 'Chrysanthemum coronarium' phytoplasma | reverse complement strand
GTGACTTTAACCTCTTGACCAGTATCTTTGTCGTATTCACTTACATAGTCAATATTTGTTCCGTCGGATTGGTATTGTGTTTTTTTAATTATATATCCAGTTTCTTTGTCGTTTTCAAAAATATAATCAATAGTTTTATCGGCACGATAATAAATTGTTGTTTTATTTATCATTTTTAAAATCTCCTTTTTTTGATTTTAGTTTGTATATAAAGTTTTAGTAGAAATTAAATTATAAGTTATTTCTTCATCAACATCCATAATAGGGATAAAATATTCACGTTGTAAAATATTGCCAATTGCTTTTAAATATTTAAAAACTTTTGGAACTAAAGTAAAAGAACAAACTTTAAATACTTGTGGATTATTTTTATCATAAAAATCATAAGTAAAATCTTTGTCATTAACATCTAACCTACAAGAAAAGCATTGAACGCGTCTTAAATTAGCATTTGAATAAAAATCAATTTTTAAAAATTGTAAACTATCCTCATATATTCCTTTGAAATCAAAATTAATTTCTTTAATTTTAGTTTCATTATTTTGAATAATTTCAATGTTTTTGCATTTTAATTTAGTTAATTTTGTTTTTAACGCGTTAATTTTGTTTTTCATCATTGATTTTTTCTCCTTTTTTAATCAAAATAAAGTTTCATATCTAATTTAATGATGTAAAACAATGGTAAAAATTTTAATTCTATTCATAATTTTTAATAATGATTTCTTGATTGATGTTTTTGTTCGCGAGATGATGACTTGTTGTTATTTTTGTTTTAATGATGTTACAATTTGGGAATAAATTAAGAATTGGGGTTGTTTCGTAATTTGTATATAACCATTTAACCCCTCTTTTGGTTGCTTGATGTAATGTCTTCGCTAACAATTTATGATCTTCAAAAGAAAATGGTTTTTGGTAAAAATCTTTATCTTTAATCCCTTCATAGTAATATGGTGGATCGACAAAAAGAAAATCGCCTTTTTGACTATTGGCGATAACTTTACAAAAATCCATACAATATAAAACATGTTTTTTCTTTTGGAAATGTCTTTGAAAGGTAATTAATTCATTTAAATTGATGATAGTGTTTTTTTGTTTGGGTTTATATACCCAAAATTTATTTTTAAATTAATTTGCTTATTATAACGAGTAATACCTCGAAAAGCGTATTTATTTAAAACATAAAAGATAGCTGACCTAGTTAATTTTTTTCTTTTTTTGATATTTTGATTATATTGGTTTAGTAAATTTTTGAAAGCTTGTTTTTGATTTTGTTGGTTGTGATATTGGTAAATATAATTTTCTATGGCTTTGAACTTGTTAACAAAATGATGGTGATTTTGGAGACTTTGTTTCCACATAGTGATTAATTGGCGATCATTATTGTTTAAAATCGCTTTTGATGATTTTAAGTAAAAATAAAGAACCCCACTTCCTAAAAAAGGTTCGTAATAAGTTTTAAATTGTTTGGGTAAATGAGAAATAATTTGAGGCAAAAGTTTTTTCTTACAACCAATCCAATTGATTTTCATCTTTTTTCTTCCTTATGCCATAAATAAAATAAAAAGAAAATATCGGAAAAGATGGCTATTGTAGCGTCAAATTTTAATCCTAATTCAAAATTGAAAAATAAAGCCATAATGTTACTAATGATGAAAAATAAATAGGAAATGGTTAATAAAATAGGATATCTTTTTTTCATTTTATCTCCTTGATTTTTTTATTTCTTTTGGTGTCCTGCCCTGTTCCAAAACTTTAGACACTTTTTGCTTTTTAAAAAATCTTTAAGACTAACTATTCAGTTAGTCTTTTTTTCTTTCAAGACTAAAAAAATAATTCCCTATCTTTTCTAAAAACTTTTTTAGAAAGGAATTAAATGTTAAGACAAGAATTATTTAAAGATTTTTTAAAAAATAAACAGAATTTAGAAATTCGTAATCAATTAATCGAACTTCATTTGCCTTTGGTAAAAAAACTAGTTTATCAATTTAAATATTATCCTCGAGTTTTAACTAAAGAAGATTTATATCAAGAAGGCATTTTAGGATTAATCAAAGCCCTCAATCATTACCAAGATTTAGGTTATGACTTTATCGCTTATGCTACTCCAACCATCAAATCGGAAATAAGAGAAACAATAAGAAAAAGCCATTCACCTTCAATCCCGAAAAAAATCACAAAAAGGATAATTTTTCTTTTCAAGAAGAGTTTTATGAACCATATCAAATAAATAAACTGAATCCCCATCAATTATGGTTAAAACAAGTTAATCATGAAATCTTTTTAAAAAAAATGAAAGCTAAATTAAGTGAAAACGAATTTCAAATTATCCATTTAAGTTTTGGCGTTCCTTTAGGGAATATCAACGAAGATTATCAAAGATGTTATAATAACGCCAAAATTGCTGAAAAATTCAATTTATCTTTAAAACAAGTAGAAAATATTAAAAACATCGCTATTAAAAAAATTAAAAAAATACAAAAAAGTTAACCCTTATCGTCCATAATGACGTTAAACTAGTAATTCAAAAAAAACATTTCGTTTAAGTGATAAAAAAATAAAAACCAGATTACTTTAAAAGTAATCTTTTTTTTGTATCAAAATCAAACATAAAATTTTTGAAACAACAGTAATAAACGATTCCAACATCAACAAATCAGATAGTCGTTCAATACATTTGTTTTCAAAAGTTTTATTGATGAATAAATAAAAAAATATATCAAAAAGAAGGAAAAATAAAATTATGTTAAATAAAGTTCAATTAATCGGCCGTATAATCCATGATTTAGAAAAACAATACATTAATAGTAATAACGAACAAATCCCTAAAATTGATTTTCAATTAGCGGTTAACCTCAAGGAGATAACCCAATTTATCCCTTGTGTAGTTTTTAGAAAACAAGCCGAAAACATGAAGAAATATTTACATAAAGGTTCGAAAATTTATCTTGAAGGGCTTTTATCCATTCAAAAATATACGAATAATGAAGGTCAAACCAAAATCAATACTAAAGTTATTCTTCAAAACGTGATCTTTTTAGATAATAAACCTCAAACAACTTTACCTTTTTAAAACAATCAATTCATAAAACTCAATAACAACCAAATAAACTTAATCATCTAACCCCTTTTCAAAAGGGGTTTTTTATTTGAAAAAACACACAATTATTGGTAAGGACACCAAAAGAAATAAAAAAATAAAGGAGACAAAATGAAAAAAAGATATCCTATTTTATTAACCATTTCCTATTTATTTTTCATCATTAGTAATATCATGGCTTTATTTTTCAATTTTGAATTAGGATTAAAATTTAACGCTATAATCGCCATCTTTTCTGATATTTTCTTTTTATTTTATTTATGGAATAAGGAGAAGAAAGATGAAATCAATTGGATTGGTTGTAAGAAAAAACTTTTGTCTCAAATTATTTCTCATTTACCCAAACAATTTAAAACTTATTACGAACCTTTTTGAGGAAGCGGGGTTCTTTATTTTTATTTACAACCATCTAAAGCGATTTTAAACGATAATGATCGCCAATTAATCACTATGTGGAAACGAAGTCTCCAAAATCCCCATCATTTTGTTAACAAGGTCAAAGCCATAGAAAATTATATTTACCAATATCACAACCAAAAGAACCAAAAACAAGCTTTTAAACATTTATTAAACCAATATAATCAAAATGCCAAAAAAAGAAAAAAA
>NZ_BBIY01000044.1:0-9128 GCF_000744065.1 'Chrysanthemum coronarium' phytoplasma | reverse complement strand
AAAGAATCCAAACTTCCTAAAAAAGAAAATAATAAAGATTCTAATTTGGAAACACCAAATAAAACTCAAAACACAGTCCAAGAAACAAACAAAAACAAAAAAACTAAAAGCAAACAAGTAAAACCCAATTATAAGAAAAAGAACCAAAAAGAAAACCAATCCCCCAAAAGCAAAAATACTTTTTTGCAAAAAAAATTCAAACCAAAAGCCAAATACAAATCACAAAAACCATCAAAAAAATAAATTAACTAATTGCAAAACTAATTATCAAGAAAAAACTAAACTAATTTATAACTAATAAATCAAAAAACAAACCAATAAAGGAGCTTTTATCATGTTATTTTTGGGAAGCCATGTTGCTATGAAAAAACCACATAATTTTCAAGGAGCCATCCAAACTGCCATTTCTTATGGTGCTAATGCTTTGATGGTTTATAGCGGTGCTCCACAAAATACGATAAGAACCAAAACCGAAGAATTAAAAATTAAAGAAGCCTTAGAAATTGTCCAAAACAACAATTTATCTTTAAATAATTTGGTAGGGCACGCTCCTTATATTATAAATCTTGCTAATCCCGACGAGACTAAAAGGGCTTTTGCAATTGATTTTTTATCCCAAGAATTAGAACGTTTTGCAGCAATGAAAATTAATAAAATGGTTTTACATCCAGGAAACTATCTCAAAACAATCCCCCAAGAAGGAATTAGTTTAATTGCTCAAAGCCTTGATTTAATTTTTGAAAAAACTAAACATTTAAAAACTCAAGTTGCCTTAGAAACTATGGCAGGCAAGGGAACTGAAATTGGGAAAAACCTAGAAGAATTGCAACAAATAAGAACCCAAGTTAAAAACAACACAAGAGTTTCTTTTTGTCTTGATACTTGTCATCTTTTTGATGCTGGCTATGATTTAAAAGAAAACTTAGAAGAAATTATCCAAAAGATAGATTCCATTTTAGGATTTCAAAATATCTCTGTAATTCATATTAACGACTCTAAAAACGAATGTAATAGTCACAAAGACCGCCATGAAAACATCGGTTTTGGCAAAATCGGTTTTGAAACTTTACTCAAAATTATCTATCATCGTGCTTTTGCTTGTATCCCTAAAATTTTAGAAACTCCCTATATCAATGACAAAGCACCTTATAAACGCGAAATTGAAATGATTAAAGCCAAAGTTTTTAACCCCGAATTAAAAAAATTATTTTAAAAAACAAACTAATAATTAAAACAAGTTTGAAAAAATCCAAAATCACTTATAATTAATATTGGTGTTTATTGTTTATTAAAATATTTTCTAAAACTATTTTAGACTTTTAATATAGCATTTTAATAATGTTGAACATCGAAAAATACAATTATTAGTGAGGTTTTAAAATCATCGATAAAAAAGAAATTATAAGCAATACATTTTCTTTTTGGAACACATTAAATCCCAATTATCAAATGATAATTATTGCTTTTATCATCGGATTATTTTTTTTCTTTTTACGTAGTATCATCAAAATAATTATTGGTATTATTTTATTAATTTTAATATTAAAATTTGGTTTAAAAGTTGATTTTTTAAGAAATATTAACTAACCTTACCAAACTAGATAAAATATTTACTTTCTAATTAAAAAAATAATTTATTATTTAACAACTCTTTTGCAAATTAAAGGGTTGTTTTTTTAATTTTAATTAGGAATACCAAAATATAAAAAGAGTACTTTTTAACATTTAGGCTATTTTTTAATATTATTTAATAAAATTTTATGAATAAAAAAATGCATAAATGCATTTAAAAACATTTTATTACTAAAATTAACCCAAACCAAACCCCACAACAAAAATTTTTTTGCAATTCTTAATATTTTTCTATCTAATTTACAAATACCAAAATAAGTATCTTAACTTTTTTCAAACAAAAATTATAAAAAATGCTATAATAGTTTTATAAAATATGTTTATATATCTTAAAATATCAAAAATGTTTATCAAAAATGTTTATCATCAAAAATATATTAAAAAATTAACGAGATAAATTTTAGGTAAAAAGTTTTTAATAATTTCATTATTTTATCATTTATTGTCATAATTCAGGAATCATTTTTTATTTTACAATCCAAAAAGAAAGGAACTGCAATCATGAATTTACAAACCACCAAAAGCAAAATTGAAAATGCAATCCAAAAAGTTTTATTAGAAGAATTAATTTTACAAGAACAACTGGAAAATGACAAATTTGATTTTTCTTTACCTTTGTTTGCTTATGCCAAAAAAACCAAAACTAACCCTCATATTATTTTTGAAAATATCAAAAAAAACCTTGTCACAATAAACGAAATCCAAGAATTAATGTTTTTAAACGGTTTTTTAAATATCAAACTTAAAAGAGCTTCATTAGCTTACGAAATATTACTCAAAATCAACGAATTACAAGCTAATTATGGCAATTTTCCCAATCAAAATAAAACCATAGTTATTGATTATTCTTCTCCTAATATTGCTAAAAACTTTTCTGTTGGTCATCTGCGTTCTACTGTTATTGGAAACGCTCTCAAAAATATTTATCAAAAATTAGGTTTTGAGGTAGTAGGAATCAATCACTTAGGAGACTGGGGAACCCAATTTGGTAAAATGATTGTAGCTTATCAAAAATGGGGCAACAAAGAAAAAATCCTAAAAGACCCAATTAACGAACTACAAAAATTATATGTTTTTTTTCATCAACAAGCCAAAACCAATCCTGAATTAAACGAACAAGCCAATTTTGCTTTTTTACAATTAGAACAACAAAACCAAAAATATCTCGATTTGTGGAAATGGTTCCGCGAAGTGTCTTTACAAGAATTTTGCAAAATTTATGATATTTTGGGGATTTCATTTGATTTTTTCTTGGGAGAATCTTTTTATAATGACAAAATCGCTCCTCTTTTTGAAGAATTAGAACAAAAAAAACTTTTAAAAGAAGAAGACCAAGTTTTGCTTATAGAACTTGATAATTTACCTCCTGGTTTAGTGAAAAAAACTAATGGCAGCACCTTGTATTTAACAAGAGATCTAACTACTTTTAAATATCGTTGTAACACTTTTAATTGTCAAAATGTTTTATATGTTGTAGGCAACGAACAAAAACTTTACTTTAAACAATTAGCCCAAATAATTGAAAAAATGGGATACTGTGACACTAAAATAAAACACATTAATTTTGGTTTAGTTTTGATGGATGGCAAAAAAATTTCTACTAGACATCACAAATTTACTACCTTAATTGAAGTAATTAATCAAGCTACTATTTTAGCCCAAAAAATCATTGAAGAAAAAAATCCTCATTTATCAAATCTTAACCAAACTGCACGCAAAATCGCTGTAGGAGCTATCGTTTTTAACGACCTTAAAAACGATAGACATCTAGATATTGATTTTAATTTAGAAACTATTTTACAATTTAAAGGACAAACAGGACCTTATCTTCAATACACAGCAGCACGTCTAAATTCCCTTTTAAACAAAGAAAAACTAGACACAAACTTAATTGACAAAACCATTTATCAAAAAAACCATTATTTTATTTTAGTAAAATTATTAGACCAGTTTCCTTTAATTTTGCAAAAAGCCCAAAAAGACAATATGCCAAGTATTTTGGCAAGATATATGTTAAAAATAACTCAAAATGTTAACTTTTTATATTCACAAGAAAAGATTTTAACAGATGATAAAACCACTACAAACACTAATCTTTTATTAATCCAAGCAGTTTTTATCACTCTTAAAGAAAGTTTAAGAATTTTAGGGGTTCCTTTTTTAGAAAATATGTAGTAATTTTTAAAAAATACCTTATTTTTCATAAAACAATTAAATCCCAAAGAAAATTCTGCAAAGACTTTTTTTATTTTGTTAAAATTAAATATTTTTATTTTGGCTTGGAAAATCAAATCCACAAATCCAAAACTAAAAAACTAAAAAAAGAAAACCCAAACAACCACCCAATAATTAAAAGAAGGAAGTGATTATGTTCATTGATAAAAAACATTTTTTTAAAAACATTTTCCAAAATACCAATAAAACCCAAATGTTAAAAATTACTGCATTATTAATTAGTTTTTTATTTTTAATATGGCTGAATTTATCAATATTTGGATATTTCCATATAAAAAATAATTCCAAAAAGAAAACCATTTTAAAAGTAGGAGTTAACAACAATTCTGCTCCTAATGTTTTTAAAGTTTTAGAACAAAATGAGTGAAAGAAGGCCAAAAAAGCTGTAAACGGTGAATATATAGCGGGTTTTGATATTGATTTAATCAATAATATAGCTGATAAACTAGATTTAGAATTAGAATTTCATGTCTTTGATTTTGCAGGACTTCTTAATGCCTTAGAACAAGAAACAATTGACATCGCAGTTGCGTCTTTGAGTATTACAGACAAAAGAAAAGAAAAATACGATGTTTCTAAAGCCTATATGCAAACTGGAACCAGCATAGTAGTAAGAAACAAAAGATTTGATGATTTATTGGATAATTTAAGAAAACAACAAGAGCCAAACAATAACAAAGAAATAAAAATAAATTATAATGAATTTTGCCAAAAATTAAAAGTTTTAGGAAAAGAAAAACCCATTAAATTTATAACATTTCTAAATACTGTTGCAATCCCAGTAATTGAAAAAATCAAATCAGATACTAATAAAGAAAAAGAATATGTCATCAAAAATAACGAATTAACAAGTTCATCTGCATGTTTTACTGATATTTTACAAGGAAAATCAGATATGTTTATAACAGATAATTGTTTAGCTAGATGGGCTTGTGAAATAAATCAAGATTTGACATATTTTGATGTGCATTCTGATAACTTAGAACATTCTACTTGTCCCCAAGGTTTAGGAATATTTTTTCCTAAAAAAAATGATGAAGATAGAAGAATACCAAATTTACAAGAAAAGATAAATGCAGCGTTGGTAAAATTGGATTTAGTTAAAAAAGATGAAAAAGGCGAATCCCAAGACATCATAGACTTAAAGAAAAAAAATCATGAATTAAAAGAAACTAGTAACGAAGAAGTTAGTTCAGAAGATAAAAATAAAATAGAAGAAATAGAAAAAAAAGTAAAAAAACGACTAGATGAAGTCTTTAATGAAAACAAAGAAACAATTGAACTACCAACAAAAAAGATTTTCATCCAAGCCCAAAAAACCATTCCATCTTATCTAGAAGGACTCAAAACCACTTTAATTTTAGCTATCGACAGTCTTATTGTTGGCTTTTTATTAGCTATTATATGCACTTTAATTAAAAATATAAAATTAGATTACCACAAAAATAATTTCTTGATAGTTGCTATAATAAAAATATTAAATACTTCCATAAATGCTTTGTTTTTTGTCTTAAAGGGCATTCCTGTAGCCGCTCAAGCAATGCTTATTTATTACAGCATTACTTTTCTTTTTAAAGGAAATTTTAATCCTTTACACGCAGGAATTTTTGTTTTAATACTTAATTCTTTAGCAAGTATTACAATGATTTTAATGCAAAATATTAAATTCTTAGATAAAGGACAAATTGAAGCTGCTCATTCTTTGGGGATGAACCAAAAGCAAGTTTTTCTCTCTATTGTCTTTCCTCAAACTTTAAAAAGGTCAGTTCCTTTTGTTTTGCAACAATTAATCACAAACATTAAGGATAGTTCTTTTTTTGCCATTATAGGAGTTGCCGAACTTTCTTGGAAAGCACAAAGCAATATGGGAGCTACCTTAAATCCAATCTTGCCTTTTATAATGATATCTTGTTTTTATTTAATAATTATTAGTATGACTGTTTTTTTAAGCAAAATGTTAGAAAAAAATATTAAATTGAAAAAATAAAAGAAAAAAAATAGAAAAGGAAGTGAACAATTTCATTAATTTAATTAATAAAAACTCATTTTTAAAAAATATTTTCCAAAAGAAAAATAATATAAAAATATTCAAAATTATTACATTATCAATTAGCTCTATATTGTTGGTATGGTTGCATTTTTCAGTATTTGGATGGCATTTTTCAACCAAAACAAAAAAACAAAATCTTCAAAAATATTCCAAAACTTTAAAAGTAGCAATGACTAATAGTTCTATTCCCAATACTTTTAAAGCTACAAATCAAAAAAACGCTATAAAAGCTACAAATGGCGAATATATAGCAGGATTCGATATAGATTTAATCAAGGATGTAGCTGAAAGATTAGAGTATAATTTAGAAATTCATGTCTTTGATTTTGCAGGAGTTCTAACTGCCTTAGAGCAAGGAACTGTAGATTTGGCAATTACAACTTTAAGTATTACAGACCAAAGAAAAGAAAATTTCATAGTTTCTAAAGCCTACACACAAACTGCAACAAGCATGGTAGTAAGAAAAAAAGATGACAGATTCAAAGAAATAGTTAAAAATAAAAAAATAGAATATAAGGATTTTTGCCAAAAATTAAAAGAAAAAGGTGTACCTCAAAAACCAATTAAATTTGTAACAGTTACTAGCACTGCTGCAATCAAAATGATTGAAGATGAAATAACAAATAAAGATGATATCAAATCACATGTTAAAAAAAACAACGAATTAACTAGTCCTCCTGCATGTTTTCAAGATGTTTTACAAGGAAAATCAGATATTTTTGTAATAGATAGTTATTTGGCTAGATGTGCTTGTCAAAAAGAAGATGACTTAGTATATTTTGATATGACCTCAGATGATTCAAAATATTCTGTTTGTCCTCAAGGTTTAGGGATATTTTTGCCTAAAGGAGAAAAAGAAATCCGAAGCCTAGAATTAAAAGAAAAAATGGATGAAATTTTATGCGATTTAAAATTAGTTACAAAAAATGAAAACCAAAGTTTACAAGACATTATAGATTTAAAGGAAAAACGTAAAAATTTAACAAAAGACAACGATAAATACAACCAAATAGACAATCAAATAAAAAAAATAGAAAGTGAATCAGAAACAAGATTAAAAACAGTTTTTGACAACCACAAAGACATGCTTTCTAAAAGCACTACTTGGCATCAAATCAAAGAAACTTTTCCATCTTATCTAGAAGGACTCAAAACCACTTTAATTTTAGCTATTGATGGTATTATTATTGGTTTTTTATTTGCAACTTCATATACTTTAATTAAAAACTCTCAATCCCATAATAAAATAATATTAAATATTAATAAAGGAACAACTTATTTTTTAGATACTTTATTTTTTATTTTAAAAGGAATTCCTGTAGCTGCCCAAGCAATGCTTGTTTTTTATGGTATTGGTTATCTTTGCAAAGATCTTTTTGAAATTAAACGTTTGTATGCAGGTCTTTTTGTTTTAGTGCTTAATTCTTTAGCAAACATTACTTTAATTTTAATGCAAAATATTAAATTCTTAGATAAAGGACAAATTGAAGCCGCTCATTCTTTAGGGATGAACCAAAAGCAAGTTTTTTTCTCTATTATCTTCCCCCAAGCTTTAAAAAGATCAGTGCCTTTTATTATCCAACAATTCATCACAAACATTAAGGATAGTTCTTTTTTTGCCATTATAGGAATTGCCGAACTTTCTTGGCAAGCACAAAGCAATATGGGTTCTACTTTTAATCCGATTCTGCCTTTTGTAATGATATCTTGTTTTTATTTAAGCATCATTAGTATTGCTAATTTATTAGATAAAATATTTTCCAAAAATATCATTAATTTAAATAAGTAAAAATAGCTGTAAATTAAATATTACTCTAAAAAGATCATTTATAATGGTCTTTTTTTATTTGCCAAAAAAACTCTATAAGTATAAAAAATAAATGAATTTTAAAAAAATACATTTTTTTTATTTTATTTGATATAATATAAATAATTATAAATATTTAAGAGTAATTTTAAATATTTAATAAATTAATTTCGGGAGATAAAAACAATGTTTTGCAATTTTAAATATAAATTACATGTTTATTTTCAAATAGTTGTTTTTATTGTTGTTTGAAACTCAAATCTTATTATATCAGGAGCCTAAAATGGACGTTAATGTTAAATATAAATCTAAATATATGTTTAGATATAAGTCAAACTTATATCAGATATAAAAAATAACAAATCTCTAAATTATCAATAAAATACACATAAATAACGCATTTATTATTTTAAAAATAAATAAATTATAATCTAGCTATAACAAAATAACTGGCATTTTTTGCCTTTTTTTAAACGTAAATATATTTATAAATATAAAAAATATCTTTTAAATATTTAGATATTATAATTTGTTATGTAAAAAAACATTTAATCATCATTTAAACACTATCAAAACTAAAAAACTTATAATTTTTTTACCCCAAAACATTAATTAAACATTATCATTTTTTATTATTCTTAGAAAACCAAAAATAACATCACAAAAATAATATGATAAGGAAGGAAAAATTTTAATTCATTATTTATTTTTTGAATTATTCCAAACTAAAATCCCAAAATAAAAAAGGAATCAAATAAAGTGATTTATATAAAACGGTTTTTTCAAATCTTTGCAAAAATAAAAAAAATATTAAAATATTAAAAATTTCTACATTATTAATTGGTATTGTAATTATATTCTGGTCGAATTGTGAAGTTTTTGGTTGGTTTAAAAAAGAAAAGATAAATCCAGAACAAAGACAATCAGAATCAAACATTTCAGAAAAAACAACTACAAACAACAAAGACGAACACATTTTAAAAGTTGGAGCAATGAATAATGTTACTCCTAATGTTTTTAAAGTTTTAGAACCTCACAAAGATACTATTAAATCTCAAAAAACTGGTGAATACGTAGCAGGTTTCGATATTGATTTAATCAAAGAAATAGCAGAAAATTTAGAACTGAAATTAGAAATCTATGTCTTTGATTTTAAAGGTATTTTAGGCGATTTAAATCAAAATAAAATTGATTTATCAATTACTTCTATGAGCATTACAGAAGAAAGGGCAAAAACTCTTGACGTTTCTAAAACTTATACACATACAGAAACAAGCATGGTAGTAAGAAAAAGCGACAAAAGATTTGATGATTTAAGAAAAACTAAAGAAATAGATTATGACTCATTTTGTGACAAATTAAAATGGTAGTTTTGCCAGAACCAGCTCCACCATGTATATACAC
>NZ_BBIY01000045.1:0-8891 GCF_000744065.1 'Chrysanthemum coronarium' phytoplasma | reverse complement strand
AATTTTGGTAATTGATTCTTCGCGTTGTTGTTTTTTTAACCGAATTAAATTAGAAACACGATAGTATTCTTGAGTAAAAGCATACCTTAGAGACAAATCTTCTAATTGTGATTTAATTTCAAAAAGCCCTAAACGATGTGTTAAAGGAGCGTGAATTTCTAAGGTTTCTTTGGCAATACGTAATTGTTTTTCTGAAGGAATCGCATTTAAAGTTTGCATATTGTGCAAGCGGTCAGCAATCTTTACAATAACAACTCTAATATCTTTTGCCATTGCTAAAAACATTTTTTGTTGATTATCGGCATGTCCTTGATTTTTGTGAAAAGCAATTTTGGTAAGTTTAGTTGCCCGATAAACTAAATAAGCCACGTCTTCGCCAAACAAAGAAGTTAAATCTTGCATAGTAGCATTAGTGTCTTCCAAAACATCGTGGAGTAATCCTGCCATTAAAGTATTGGGTTCGCTGTTTAATTGTGCCAAAATTTTAGTCACTACACAAGGATGAATAATATAGGGTTCTCCTGTAAAACGTGTTTGCCCGTGATGTTTTTCTTTGGCAAAAAGATAGGCTTGAGTAATTTTTTGCAAAATGGTGGCATCTTGAATATTTTTGGAAATCACAGCCATTAAATCTTGATATAATGTATCTTTTTCTAAAGTTAAATCGGAATCTAAAATCATCTTATCACCTTCTTTTTTAAGGATTTGCAAAAAAACTCAAAGAAAATAAAAGAAATCAAAAAATAAATTAAGTGTATAGTCTTTTTGTGCCTTGAAAATAAACTTCTTTAATAACGCCTGCCCCACAACAAATATTGTTATCATAAAAAGCACATATTTGCCCTGGAGTTACTGCTTTAATTGTTTGAGGATAATGAATTTCTAAGTTGTTTTGGTCTAGCCAAGTTAAAATAACGTCTTGATTGGGTTGGCGGTAGCGCATTTTGGCTTGTAGGTGCAAATTGGTTTTTTTGCCGCGCCAAACAATATCACCAATTAAGGCTTTGTCGCTGTATAAATAAGGATGTGTGCTACCTTGTTCTACGTATAAAGTGTTAGTTGGAAGGTGTTTGCCAACGACAAACCAAGGTTTTTGGCTGGGAACATCACCCAAACCTAAATTTTTACGTTGCCCTATGGTATAATACATTACTCCTTTATGATGTGCTAAAAAAGTCCCATCCAAAGTTTTAATATCACCTTTTTGAGCGGGTAAATAGTTGCTTAAAAATTGAAAAAAATTTCTTTCACCAATAAAACAAATCCCTGTGGAATCTTTTTTAGTGGCATTAATTAAATTATTTTCTAAAGCAATTTGGCGTACTTCTTGTTTTGTGAGATTGCCCAAAGGAAACAAAATATTTTGTAATTGTTTAGTTGTTAGTTGTGATAAAAAATAAGTTTGATCTTTATTTTGGTCAACAGCACAAGCAAGTCGTGGAACTAATTTTTGGTCTGAAGAAGTTTCATATATAATGTTAGCATAATGTCCCATAGCAATATATTGAGGGGCAAGTTTTGTTGTTGCATACTCAATAAAATCTCTAAATTTAATTTCATTATTACACAAAATATCAGGATTCGGAGTAAGATTATTTTCAAATGCTTTGATAAAAGACATAAAGACTTTTTGCCAATATTCTTCAATAAAATCAACACGATGCAACTTAATTCCTAGTTTTTCAGACACTTTTAAGGCATCTTTATAATCTAGTTCTTGCGGGCATATGTCATTTAAAGTGGGATTACCTTGGATATCAAAATTAAGATTGCTATCCCAATTACGCATAAAAACTGCTTCTACCAAATAACCTTGTTTTTTTAAAAGAAAAGCAGCAACGGCACTATCAACTCCGCCTGATAAACCAACAACAACTTTTGTCATTTTTTGCTCCTTTTCTTTGTTTTTAATTTGTTATGTGTGTGTATGTGTTTTGATTTGTTATTTTGATGATATTTATTGATGTTTTGAGATTTTATATTTTTAGAACTTTGATTTATTGCTTTTTATTCTTGTCTTTGTAGATAAATAGGAAGCAAAAATTCGTTTCTGGGCGAAAGACTATTTTCTAAAACTTTAGGACCTGGTGCCATATTTTGTCTTTTAAATTGATTTTGATAAAAAGTTTTCAGATATGAAACAACTAATTGATTGCTTTTTTCTGGACTCCAATCAAAGGCAATTTGCAACAACCAAGCAATTTTGGTTTTGGTAAAACCTTTTTTGATGTGGCAACAAAGAATAAAATCTTCCATAATTAATTTTTGGTTGATGTTTTCTTGCACTAATTTTTGATATAATTTTTTTAAGGCAGGTGTAATTTGTAAATAGTTTTTTTCTAAATGATAAAGTAATAATTCTTTGACTAAAACATTAGGAACGCCAGCATTGACATTATAAATGTGGTCGTAATGACTACGAGGATTGTTTTTTCCTAAAGCCATATCCGAAAAATTATTATTTTCTAACAACAAAAACTTTTGTGTTTGGGAAGCTAATTCCTTTAAAAAAACTTGATCTAGGTCTTTGGGAAAAGAAGCAAGTTCGTTTGACAAAGTAGAAATGTTGTTAATATCGTTAAATAAAGTAGCTGTTTCGTTTGCTTCATTTATTTCATTTGTTGCGTTTGTGTCATTTGTGGCATCAGTTAGATTAGTTGTGTTAGTGGTGGCATCAGTTTTGTCAAGTCCCAAAAAGGCTAACAAATCTTTTTTCTTTAAAAAACTACTTTCACAAATGTGGCAAACTCCTTTGGTTTGTAAAAAATCTTTTAGGAGTTGATAATGAGTTTGGTTGGAAAAAAGAAGCGGATTTAGGATTACAATGAAATCTTCTAACGGTTTTTGCAACAAGGAAAAGCTTTGAAAAGCAACTACCAAAGTTAACAAATCATTAATATTTTCAGTAATTTCTACAATTATTTTGGCGTTTAAATTGCTAAGTTTAGTTTTAAGTGCTAATACTTGGATTTCATTTGCCAATTTTAAATGCGAAGCAACATTTGATTGAGGAATAAAAGGTGTTTGATTAATTGGTTTTTCAAAGTGATAATGGGGCGTTTCTTGGAGTTCAAAATAAGCTTTTAAAAAGGGATGTTGTTTTCCTATTCTTTGGTCACCATAAGTAGTATCAATTCTTCTTTGAAATTTAATTAAATCAACACAAACATCAACTACTAAACTTACATCTTGATTAAATAAATCTTTTTCGGCGACCATTTCGCCTAACAAAGCAGCCATTTTGTGATTGGAAAATAAATTATCAACAGTAGATTCAGTAATTCCGCTACTAGTGTAAAAATAGCCTCCAATTTGTTTGCGCGAATGATCAAGAACGGCATTTTTTCTTAAATCAAGTTTGCCTATGTGATCGGTTGAGGCAGAAGGATTAAAAATTAAATGAGCGCCGTTTAAGGAAAGTAGATCACCAGGAGAAAAGACAGTCCATAAATCTTGACAAATTTCTACGCCAAAAATAAGATCAAATTGGGAATTAATAAATAAAACATCTCCAAAAGGAACTGTTTGACCCAAAATTTGGATGTATTGGGATTCGCAGGTTTTGCCTGATTGAAACCATCTTTTTTCGCTAAATTCTTTATAATTGGGAATAGTTTTTTTAGGGGTTATTCCTAATATTTTATCTTTTTGAATGATAACTGCTACATTAAATAAAACTTCATGCAAAGCAAGAGGCATACCTAAAATATAGACTCCTTCAAAAGAATTATTTTTTAAAAGCCAATCTAGAGCTTGAAAATTTTGTTCTAAAAAAGTAGTTTCAAAAAAAAGATCTCCTGCTGTATAACTACTTAAACAAAGTTCGGGGAACAAAACAAAACTGGCTTTACTTTTGTTTAAAACATTTTGCATACTATAAGCATTTTTTAAGGGATTACCTACTGTTAAAGGAGGGCTTGATAATTCAATTTTAATAGAACCGTTTTTGTACATTTTCTTTCATTTGCTTCCTTAGTTATTCATTATTTAATAATTAAAGATTAATATTTATGATAATTAATATTTTTTATTAAGATAATTTATAATAATAACTATAATTTTTATTGTTTATATTTAAATAATTTAATAATTTTTTATGATGTTAAATAAATTGATAAATATTTAATTTATGGTTTGGGATGATAAAAAAAATAAAACCATTATATATATTATATAATTTTTTAATAATTTTCCCAAATAAAACCTTATAATTGATTCTTTTTTATTATTAATAATAATTTTTGATTATAATTGTATTTATAAAGATTATTTTATTGCTAAAAACTATTATTAATAATAAAGATAAATAAAAAAAACTAGGTTAAAAAACCTAGCTTTTTAAATAATGATTAAATAAGATTATTTATTGTTTTTGTTTTTTTTAACAAAGAAAAACACACCACCAGCAACGGCAGCAACAAATACAACAGCTACTAATGTTAAGAACCACACTGTTTTGTACCAAGGTGTTTTAGCTACAGTAAATTCAAAGACAACTTGTCCTGAAACAGTAGTTTTACCATCTACAGCTTTAACAGTAACTTTATTAGCATTGTCGTCTTTACCAACTGTGAAAGTTACGTCGTCTTTGTTTACAGTTGCAGGAACTTTAGCTCCAGCTTCTTTTAAAGCTTTTAAACCAGCTTCTGCATCTACTTTGCCATCTTTAACTGTAAGTGTAAGTTTTTTGTCTGTGCCTAAAGTTAATTTATTTAATTCACATACGCCTACTAAACTTAATACTTTTGAACCTGATAAAGCTTTTCCAGCATCACCATCTGCAGGTGTAACTGTTACTTTATTATCAGCAACCGCTACTTTTACAGAATCTTTTGTTACTTTTGCATTCAATGAAGTGTTTTGAACTTTCCATTGTTTAACAACTTTTTCTGCATCAGCAGCATCAGCAGCAGTAAGTTCAAGAGCGTCTTTACATTCTAAAGTGCTTAAATCTAGTTTATCATCAGCAAAAACTTGAACGCCAACAAACATTAAAGCAACAGCAGCAAATAAAACTAAAACTTTAGCAACTAAAGATTTTTGAGTTTTTTGATTTTGCATTGTTTGTTCTCCTTTCTTGTGTTATATAATTATATGGTTTGAGTTGTTTTCTAACAAAGAGTTAAAAGACAATCAAAACCTACTATTATTTTAACATGAAAAAAGGAAAAATGGGAGATAATAATTAAAAAAATAAAGCTTTATTAGTTATAAAAAAAAATTATTCTTGTGTTCCTAAATCAAAGTTATTATCTTTATTTTCTTTCAAACTTACCACAGCAGCCTCAGTTGTAATCATCAAAGCAGAGATAGAAGCAGCATTAAGAACAGCTTGACGAGTTACTTTAGTAGGGTCAATTATACCTTCTTTTAAGAGACAAACATACTTACCTTCTTTAGCATTAAACCCAAAATTTAAGGGTTGTAAAAGTTGTTGCTTTACCACATCTTTACCTGAAAATCCTGCATTATAAGCAATTTGATAAGTAGGTACTAAAAGACTTTTTACTACTACATCAATTCCTTGTTGTACTTCTTTATTATCAGATACCAAAGTATCTTTTAATTCTTGATAAACCTCAACTAAAGCTTTTCCACCACCAACTACAATTCCTTCAGTAATAGCAGCTTTAGTAGCATTAAGAGCATCTTCAATACGTAATTTTTTATCTTTTAATTCAGTATCAGTTGCAGCCCCAACTTTAATTAAGGCAACTCCTCCTGATAATTTAGCTAATCTTTCTTGCAAATTTTTAGTTTCATAATCAGAAGTAGCATTTTTAATTTGAGTTTTTAATACTTGAATACGTTTTTCTAATTCAGGACTTTTAGAATTGCTTATCAAAGTAGTATTATCTTTTTTAATAATAGCTTTATTGATATTTCCTAAATCATCCATTTTTAAATCTGCTAATTTCATATTAAGTTCTTTAGAAACAAAATTAGCTTTTGTAAGTACTGCAATATCTTGTAACATTTCTTTTTGATTATCACCAAAACCAGGAGCATTAGTTACAACTACATTAAAAGTTCCTCTTAATTTATTAGCTACCAAAACCCCTAAAACTTCATTTTCCACAGCTTCAGCTACAATTAATAAAGGTCTAGATGCTTTTACTACTTCTTCCAAAATAGGTACAATTTCTTGCACAGTACTAATTTTATGATCAGTTACTAAAACTAACGCATTTTCTAACTTTACTGTCATACTTTCTCTATCAGAGACAAAATAAGGAGAAGCATATCCTTTATCGTACTGCAATCCTTCAACAACTTCTAATTCTGTTTCAAAACCTTTGGATTCATCAACATTAATAACTCCATCTTTTCCTACTTTTTGCATCGCTTGGGCAATGATTTTACCAATTTCTTGACTACCTGATGAAACAGCAGCCACATTTTGAATATCTTCTTGGGCGTCTACTTTTTTAGATTTAGCTAAAAGTTTTTTGGCAACTGTTAATGCAGCTAACTCAATTCCTTCTTTTACTAAAACAGGATTAGCTCCTGCATCAATTGCATCAAACCCACGATGAATCATACTTTGTGCCAAAACAGTTGCTGTAGTTGTTCCATCTCCTGCTTTATCGTTAGTTTTGGAAGCTACTTCATATACTAACTTTGCTCCCATATTTTGATAAGGATTTTTTAATTCAATTTCTTTAGCAATAGAAACACCATCATTTACAATAGCAGGTGAATCATAGGCTTTTTCTAAAATAACATTACGTCCTTTAGGTCCTAAAGTCACTTTAACAGTATTTGCAATTGCATCTACTCCTTGTAATAAAGCTTTTCTTGCTTCTTTGCCATAAAGTATTTTTTTACTCATTTTATTACTCCTTAAATATTTTGATTATTGATTATTATATCTTTATATCTTTATTTATTGATTTATTGATATTTAATCAATATTTATAATTTTATGATTTATAATTTTAAAAAAAGTTTAAAATATTGTCTTTTTATTTATTAATACTTAGTTTATAATTATTTATCTTATCTATATTATCTTATTTAATTTGTGCCAAAATATCTTTTACAGCAACAATTAAATAATCTTTTTCTCCTAAAGTAACTTTGCTACCAGAATAGCTTTTATAAACTACTTCATCATCTTTTTTTAAACCTTCAACTTTGGAACCTACTCCAACAACAACCCCAACAGAGGATTTTTCTTTTTCTGATAAAGCCAAAATAATTCCGCTAGCTGTTTTAGTTTCTTCCATTTTCAATTTTAAAACAACATTGTCATGTAAAGGGATAATTGTTTTTTGTTTCATGATTAAACTCCTTTTAATTTAATAATTTATTATAGCAAATAAAATATTTTTGTAATGATTTAATTTTGGCAATAAATAATTTAAGTGCCAAAGCACTTTTATTATATCATAAGATTTAATAATTGGCAAGTATTAAAAAAAATAATTTGGTTTGGAGGATTCAAAAATTTATTTTATATTTTTGGTAAATATTATTAAATTTGTCTTATTGGTAATTGCAAAAAAGGTTTTTCATTTATGTTATTGTTTATTCATAAAAATAAGTTTGATAAATAATCTTTAATCTTGGATTAAGATAAATAACACAAACAAATAATAATAAATTACAAGTAATAACTGTTTCTAAATTAAGAACAAAAATAGTGATAAAGGAAGTTATTTCATTAGCAAAAAAGATATTATAATATGGATTATCTTTTAGAATATATTTAATACTTGGCAAATAACATAAATAACCATTTATAGCATAAAGACAAACATGAGTTAACATAATTATAATTAAAATACTTAATAAACGTATAATATTTTTTTTATTAATATTAAAATGACTTAAATCTTTACAATATAATAATCCTGTAAAAGACCAAGATAAAAGAGGTATTAAAGTTTTTAAAAGATAATTCAGTATAAAAAAAGGTACTTTATTAATATTTATTTTTTCAAGCAAAAAAATATCATAATCAGCTAAAATCCAAAAATGTCCCAAAGTAGTTACAAATTCACAAAAAAGATAAATAAGAAGCATTAAATAAGCTTTCTTAAATCCAAAGAAAAACCCTAAATAAAATAAAGGTACTAAAGCCAGATTAAAATAAGCTTTATAAGTTAAAGGAGACCTAAAATAATCATATAGCCCCATTTGTTTAGAAAGATGAAATAATATAAGAGCTAAAGCAAGTATATGAGCTGCTAGAATATATTTATGCAAAGTCTTTTTAGTCTTTTGAGCGATGGAAAAATACAAAATATTGCTCCTTTTAGTTTTCTAATATACTTGATAAATTATTTTTAAGGAATTATTATATCACTTTTATCACCTCAATTATAACATATATCAAAATACAATAACATAATGTTAATATAAATAATTTATTCAATTTATCCAACAAAGATAAATAATTTCAATTAGGATAAAAAAAAATAATGGATATAAAATATCCATTATTTATTTATAATTATTATTTAATTTTTGTGTTAATTCATCTAATCCACCATACACTTCTTCAAGGGATTTTTGTAGGCGATTACTGAGTTTTTTCAAAATGTTGTTTCTTTTAAAAAAAATATTTTTCTTATTACCTATATTATAACATTAATAATTTCAATAATTTAAAGTTTTTTTAAGTTTTTATAATTTATAAATAATTTTATTTATTTTTTTACAACAACAAAAGCCGTCCAATAATTAGGACAGCAAAATTAATTAAAAATATTTAATTTAAACTAATTTAATCAAATTAAATTAAGAAAAAAGTTGTAAACTTGGAATATAATTATTTTCAAGATATCTATACCAATATTGAAATTCAACTTTATTTAATATTTTAATATCTTTTTTTTCATAATCTTTTTTAAGTTTTAATTTAAGTTTTTGTAACTTAAAATATT
>NZ_BBIY01000046.1:0-7187 GCF_000744065.1 'Chrysanthemum coronarium' phytoplasma | reverse complement strand
TCAACGCCCAAAGAAAACAAGAAAACAAACCCCTTTTTTCCAATCCCAGAAATGCTGCTTCAGGAACTTTAAGACAACTTAATTCAGCAATTGTGGCTCAAAGAAATTTGTCTATTTTTGTCTATGGCATTTCAGATCCTTATTTGACTAAACCTACCCAAAAAGAGACTTTGGATTTTTTAAATGCTTTAGGATTTACCACAAATCCCCATTATTATTGCGTCTCTAATTTTGAAAATTTGCTTAGTGTAATTGAAAAATACAAAACCATTAAGGAACAACTTACCTACGATACTGATGGAATTGTCATTAAAATTAACGAACTTGCCTTTCATTCTTTAATTGGTGCCACTGCCAAAGCTCCCAGATGGGCAACTGCTTACAAATTTGCAACTATTACAAGCCAAAGCATAGTTCAAAACATCATTTTTCAAGTGGGACGCACTGGTGTTATAACTCCAGTTTGCAAAATTATGCCTGTTATGGTAGATGGAAGTTTGGTCTCAAAAGTGGTTTTACATAATTATGACTACATTTGCAAAAAAGATATCAGAATAAAAGACCATGTCATAGTTCATAAAGCAGGATCGGTTATTCCTGAAATTTTAGAAGTTATCAAAAGTAAAAGAACTGATTTGCAAAAACCCACTTTAATGATTGAAAAATGTCCTGCTTGTCAAACAATTTTAGAAAAACAACTAGGTGAAGTTGATTATTTTTGCCTCAACCCAAATTGTCGCGAGGTAAAAATCCAAAAACTCATTCATTTTGTATCCAAAAATGCTATGGATATCAACGTTTTAGGAGAACAGACCATCATTGCTTTTTTTGATAAAAACCTAATTGCCAAACCTTCTGACCTTTATTTATTAAAAAAACACAAGCATATTTTGCAAGAAATGCCAGGCTTTGGCGCTAAAAAAATTACTAACATTTTGGATGCTATCGAAGCAAGCAAGCAAAAAGGATTTGAAGATGTTTTATTTGCTTTGGGGATCAAACATATTGGCAAAAAAGTATCTCAAGTTTTGGCAAAAAATTTTCAAACTATCGAAAACCTCCAACAAGCCACACCAGAATTAATTACTCAAATAAGAGAAATAGGAATCAAAATTGCCCAAAGCATCCAACAATACTTTTCCAATTCTTGTAATTTAGAAGAGGTTTTCAAACTCAAAACACTAGGAGTTTCTTTTCAAAGCAATAACCCCCAAAATCCAACTACCCAAACTATTTTTACCAACAAAAAAATTGTTTTAACAGGAACTCTCCAAAAATATTCCCGTCTTCAAATCCAACAAATCTTAGAACAAATGGGAGCAATTATAACTAACAGTTTATCTTTAAAAACCAATTATTTAATAGTTGGCATCAATGCTGGTTTTAAACTAACCAAAGCCCAAAAACTCCAAATTTCTATTATCGAAGAAAAAGAATTACAACAAATTATAGAAAATAGCCAAATTAAATTATAAAAAAATCACCGTTATTTTGCCTAAAACTCCTCACTGAACCCCAAACCCCCAAAACAAATAAAAAAATCCAAGAAGGTGCTAATGTCTTTTAACATTAAAATTAAAGAAGAAATTGCTTGTCAAAAATTCTTACCCATAGAAAATTTTTTTGAATTGACAGCTTTATTACATTTTGGCTGTGAATTAGAAAAAAACCACCAAAAAACTTTATTGTGGTTCCAAACCAAAAGTATCAAAATTGCTAGGCGTTTCCTTATTTTAATCAAAACTTTTTATCCTAATACCAACTCTTTTTTGATGACTAGCAAAGAATATAATTTACCACATTTAAAAAGTATTCATGTAGGAATTGAAAAAGACATTCCCTTAATTTTAGAAAAACATCATTTTTTTACTCAAACTCCAAGCGATTTTTTACTTTTGCTCAAAAGCCAAAAAGCCAAAAAAGCATTTTTAAGAGGTATTTTTTTATGCATAGGTTTTGTAAACGACCCCAAAAAAACTAATTATCATCTAGAATTTTTTCACAAAGACCGCCACAAAATTGAATTAATTAAAACTTTGATGCTTCATTTCAGCATTAACGCCAAACAAATTAATCACAAAAAAGGTTTTTTAGTTTATTTGAAAGAATCTCAAATGATTATTGATTTTTTAAGGTTAATCGGCGCTTTGGAAATAGTTTTTCAATACGAAAAAACAATAATTCAAAAAGACTTAAACCACATTATTAAATCCTCTATTAATTTTGAAATTTCAAATGAAAAAAAAATTCTTACTTCTGCCAATTTACAATTACAACAAATTAATTTGATTGAAAAACACTTTCAAACCCCAAATATCAAACCCAAAAACACGAACTTAAAAATGAAAAATCCCAAAAATGAAAAATCCCAAAAACAACTTCCCAACCTTGAACCTAAATTATTGCAAATTATGTTATTAAGAAAAGAAAACCCTGATGCAAGTTTACAAGAATTAACTCAAAAATATTACCAAAAACACAAGCAACAAATCACTAAATCAGGACTAAATTATTATTTTCAAAAAATCAAAAAACTAGCTTGTGAAATTGAAACTCCCCAAATTTTGGCACCATCTAAGGAAAAAAAATAAATATGGAAAATATCGGCATAGATTTAGTTGAAATTAAAAAAATTAAAAAAATAGGCAAAGACATTTTAGCAGCAAGGATTTTATCCTCAGAAGAACACCAAATTTATCAAATCATTCAAAATCCCCAAAGCCAACTTACCTTTTTAGCAGGAAGGTGGGCTTCTAAAGAAGCTCTTTTTAAAGCTTTTCAAACACCCCAAAAAATCGACCCTACTTGCCAAAACTATTGCAACTGGTCTATTCTTAACGACAAAAACGGCGCTCCTTATGTGAAAAACAACACATGCACCACTTTTTTCAACCCCATTTTAATTTCTATCACTCACACCGATAATTACGCCTTAGCCCTTGTTATTGTAAAAAAGTTGCCACAAAGCACGTCATAATCAAATTAGTTTTATTTTTTTTGATTATCCTACAATTTTATTTATTTTGTCAAGTGTTTTTTAGGTATAATTAAAAGTGTATAGCAAAAATAAACTTAAATAAAAAAAAACAAAGAAAAAATCCAAAGGAGTTAATAACAAAAATATGAAAGTTATCGTTGTTGGTTGTACTCATGCAGGAACTGCTGCAGTAAAAACAATTAAAAAAAAAATCCCCAAGCTGATGTTGTTGTATATGAAAGAAACGATAATATCTCTTTTCTTTCTTGTGGAATTGCCTTGTATGTTGGAGGAGTTATCAAAGACAGTCTAGGACTTTTTTATTCAAATCCTGATGAACTGGTAAGTATGGATGTTTGTACCAAACTTAAACATGAAGTATTAAAACTAGATTTTGACAAAAAAGAAGTTTTAGTTCAAAGTTTAGAAACTGGCAAACAGTTTAAAGACAACTACGATAAATTAGTAATTGCAACTGGTTCTTGGCCTGTTATTCCTCCTATTAAAGGAATTGATTGCAAAAATGTTTTAATGTCTAAAAACTTTGATCATGCCAAAGATATTATTAATTACAGCAAAAACGTTAATAAAATCACAGTAGTAGGCGCTGGCTATATCGGAATTGAGTTAGCTGAAGCATTTGCGGTACAAAAAAAAGAAGTAGTTTTAGTAGACGCAGAAGATAGAATTATGTCTAAATATTTAGACAAAGAATTTACAGATGTAGCTCAAAAAACCTTAACTGACCACGGAGTTACACTAGCATTAGGACAAAAAATAGCAGGATTCGAAACTAAGGACGGCTTAGTGACTCATGTAAAAACTGATAAAAACACCTTTGAGACCGAAATGGTAATTATGTGTATCAGCTTTAAACCCAACACTCAATTATTTGCTCATCATCTCGAAACATCCTTTAATGGTGCTTTAGTTGTTAACGAATATATGCAAACTTCAGACCCTGATGTTTATGCTTGTGGCGATTGTGTTAACGTTTATTACAACCCTACCCAAGAAGTAAAATACATGCCTTTAGCAACTAATGCTATTAGAATGGGAACACTTGTAGGACTTAACATTGAAAAACCTTGCTTAAAATATTTAGGAACTCAAGGAACAAGTGGCATTAAAATTATTGATTTGAGTATTTCTTCAACAGGACTTACTGAAAATGTAGCCAAAGCTTTAGGTAAAAACTATGGTACTGTTACAATCAAAGATGCTAATAGACCTGAATTTATGCCTGATTATGATGCTGTAATGTTAAAGCTTGTTTTTGACAAAGACACTCGTAAAATTTTGGGAGGACAAATTGTTTCTCGTGTTGATTTAACTGAAAAAATGAATACTTTAAGTGTTTGTATGCAAAACCAAATGACAGTAGAACAACTTGCTTTTGTTGACTTTTTCTTCCAACCCCATTTCAACAAACCTTGGGGATTACTCAATTTAGCAGGACTTAAAGCTTTAGAAGTTAAATCTCAATAACTATTTGCAAACTACCAAATGCGCGACAAAATAAATTAGATAAAAAAACACAAAAGACAAAAACACAATAAAACATTGTTTGTTATAATTACAAACAGTGTTTTTTTATTCCATTTTATCACAATTAACCCCTCATTCCAACACTACCCCCCCAAAAAAATCTTTTCATTAACCATTAAAGGAGCAAACAAATGAACTTTACTCTACTTTCTCTTCCTTATCAATATGATGCTTTAGAACCTTTTTTTGATACTAAAACTATGCAATTACATCATCTCAAACACCATCAAACATACATTAATAACCTTAATGATGCTCTCAAAAAACACCCTCAACTAAATTTATCTTTGGAACAAATGCTAACTGATTTATCGTTAGTACCACAAGATATTAGACAAACAGTTAGAAATAATGGTGGCGGACATTTTAATCATTCTTTTTTTTGGACCATTCTAAAAGTAAATAATGGCAATACTCCTCAAGGATTATTAAAAGAAATGATTGACTGCGAATTTGGTTCTATAGATTCTTTCAAAGACAAATTTGCTAATGCTGCTAAAACCATTTTTGGAAGCGGTTGGGCTTGGCTTGTATTAACTCCACAACAAAAACTTGCAATTACTTTTACTCCTAATCAAGATGTAGTTCTAAACCAAGGAACTCCTCTTTTGGGTCTAGATGTTTGGGAACATGCTTATTATTTAAGTTATCAAAATCGTAGAGTTGATTATATTGAAGCTTTTTTTAGTGTCTTAGACTGGGAAAAAGTACAAAATAACCTTACTCAAGCATTAAAATAATTTACCATGAAACATCCTCAAAATAAAAAAGAATCACGGTTATTACGAATTGAAGTGATGAAATTATTATATCAATATGATTTTTACCAAAATAATTTGACTTTGTCACAAACAAATCCCAATCCCATTTTTACTTTTTTTCAAAAAATCATCACCAAGCTTAAATTTATTGATGAAATCATCACCAAAAGTTTATATGATTATAAAATAAATCGCCTTAACAAAGTAGACAGAGCAATCATTCGCTTAGCTACTTATGAATTGTTAGAAACAAACATTTCTCATGCCATTATAATCGACGAGGCAATAGAACTTACCAAACAATTCTGCAATTTAAACGATGAAAAACAACATAAATTCAACAATAAATTATTAGATCAAATATATCAACAATTACAAATGTATAAAAAAACTTATTACCTAATTGAATTGAAAAACTACCCAAATAATAAATAATTTTTTAAAGACTTTTCTAATTGAAAGGTCTTTTTTTATTTTATTTGATAGCATACCTTAAATAATTATGAAAAATTTACAATAATTCTATACCAAAAAAATAAAAACAACAACAATAAAATAATTAACATCTCAGCAAAAACAAAACACCAATTTTAGATCGTTTTAAAAAACTTTTAAAATAACAAGTTTAGTAGAAATTCTTTTTTCTTTAGAAAGCATAATGAATGGCTCATTTTTATAATAATTTTTTTGATTTGATAACAGTAGCAAAAAACAAACTTGCCAAATTAAAAAAATATAGATATCCTCCTTAAATCTTTTTAATTACAGAAACATTCAAAAAACTTTAACTTGAGCAGTTAAAAAAACTACAATAAAATAATTATTTAATATTAATTTAACCCTATTATTTTATTTTTTATTAAGGAAACAAATATTTTGAATATTAAATTATTTAATCAAAAATATAAATTAGTGTCTTTTTTATGTGTTATTTCATCAATAATATTAGTATTATTGTTATTAATATTAAGTTTACAAAAAAGACATTCAACCTTTAGATCATCAGAAAAAATACAATTAACTAATAACCAAACCCAAAAACCCAAACAAATCATCGCAAAAAAAGAAACACTACCTCTTTATATTCAAACAGTAAATGACAAAAAACATTATCATTTTATAGTGCCTGATAGTGAATTTATGCAAGATGGCACACTTAAAAATTCTGAAACCCATGTTTATATGGAAAATCTAAAACCTACTTTAATGCATAAAATTATCTACAAAATACAACCTCAATATGATGGTTGGGTAGCTTGTTTCCCTTCATTTAATGGACAAGATCTTGCAGGCGCTTTTTTATATAGCGTTATGACAGGAATCAAAACTCCTCCTTTAGATTTAGTAGGGATTTATTTTGAATCTCCTTTTGATAAGTTTGATATTAGTGATTGGAACAAATACACTTTAGATGATATTTTACAAATAAAAAATGAAAGCCAAAATATTTATTTTTTTTGGAGAAGCCCAAAAATGACTAACATTTACAAAAAATATCATTTATTTAAACCAGGTAATGAAAAATACCATCCTACACTTAACAAGCCTATAAGTCCTCAAAATGCCTTAATGCTTACCGAAGAATTTATAGATAAATTCATCCCCAATTCACCTTCAAAAAACTCCAAAGAAGCTGAACAATAAATTATTTAGTTAGTTCCAATACTTTTCAAAATATTTAAAACTTGCCATATTTTCAAATTAAAAACAAATTAAGATCGACTTTAAGTTGGTCTTTTTTGCTAATTATTTATTATAATTTTGCTTGCTATGCTACTTATTTATTCTTATTTTATAATTTTTTTGTCAAAATAAAAATGTGATTTAATTGGATTTTAACATAATTTATAACTTTAATAATTTTAAAATTACAAATAAACACTAATTTTGCACCTAGAATA
>NZ_BBIY01000047.1:0-6261 GCF_000744065.1 'Chrysanthemum coronarium' phytoplasma | reverse complement strand
TGTGTATTTTATTTATTTAATGTAAAATAAAAATCTATTTCCGCGGAATGTTAATTTTAATCAATTTATCAATTTTATAATACCTCTAAAACTAATTATTTTATGCCTATATGACATTTCAAATTAGATATGAATATAATTATACCCCTTAACGAGCAGAGCGAATTAGGCGGCCAGCCGAAGTATACTTAGATTAACTATTAAACCCCTCCTATAAAGTCCCCTTTGGGGATTTAGGGGTTTTTTATTTATAACTAAAATGTTAAAACACATCAAATTATTTTTAACCAAAAATAAACAGGGCTATCGGGTTAAAAAAATACATCCCATGTATAAATATATATCCAAAATCAAATAAACACTTCACTAACAGTTTTATAACACTTCACTAACAGTTTTATAACACTTCACTAACAGTTTTATAACACTTTCAATATCTAAAATACTTTAAAAAACCAAACATTTTTAAGGAGTGATATTTTATATATTATATCGATAATGATAATGATATTCGATATTTGATATTATCGTTGTATCTTTTATCTATCATTATTATTTTTCGATATATAAATAACTCCCTATTTTTCCTTTCCATTATTAAAAAGAGATGTTTTAAAAATTAACCAAACACAATCCCCTAACGCGCTGAAGCGCTAACAACAATTATAAGCACATATAAGTAAAATAAGAATAAAAATAAAAATCCCCCAGTTCCGCGCGACCCCTTTTTTTCAATGAATATAATGATTTAGAGTTATAATGGTTGATGTATATGGCATACAAAAAGGAAACAATATTTAAATCATGAAAAATAAAAAAATAACTGATAAAAAAGCTGAAATATTAAAACAAAAAAATAAATTATTGCAATCTCTAATGAAAAAAAATCAAAAAACTGATAAAAAAATAGTTTTTGAATTGGTTAAACAATTTAATCAAAAACTAAATTTAACAACTATTTTAAAGACTATCCGAACCAAAAGAAGTACTTATTATTATTGGTTAAAAGTCGAAAATAAAATCCAAGCCAAAGAAGAAAAATACCTGTTACAACAAAATCGCATTAAAGCTTTATGTTTACAACATGAATATTTTTACGGTCATCGGAAAATCACTGATTTATACCAAAAAATTTTTAATGAAACTATTACAAAGAAAAAAGTTTATACTATTATGAAAGAAAACGGTATTTTTTGTCGTTTAAGAATCAAAAAAAATAAATATAATTATAAAAATAATTTAAAAGTTAAATTAAAAGTGCTAGACAATTTAATTAATCAAGACTTTATATCAACAACCCCTTTACAAAAACTCTTTACAGATATTACTTATTTCAAAACTCCACAAGGATTTTTATATTTTTCTTGTATTATTGACTCTTTCAACAACCAAATTATAGCTTCCCACACTTCAAAATATCAAAATAAAGAATTAGTTTTAAACACCATCAAAAAATTACCTCCATTAAAGGAACCTTGTATTATTCATTCTGACCAAGGAACAGTTTATCAATCACAAAAAGTTCAACAAACTTTAACAAAAAAAGGTTTTTTAATCAGCATGTCAAGAAAAGCTACTCCGCGTGATAACGCTGTAATTGAAAACTTTTTTGGACAAATGAAAACTATCTTACAACACCAACATCCTTTTTTATTTCAAAAATCAACCGAAAAAGTTAAAAAAATAATCAATTATTTCCCTAATTTTTGGAACAATCAATGGATTTTAGCTAAATTAAATTATTCATCTCCTTCTCAATATTCCCAAAATCTTATATAAATTATTTTTTTAATTTATTTTAATGTTTAGCCTTGAAAAAGAGGTTACTTTTTTGAACCTTTTTTTCACCCAAATAACATAATTACGTAAAAAAATAATTATATTTTCATTTTATATGGGATTTTTTAACTTTTTTTACTTAAATATATAGTGAAAGGATAAAATATTTTAAAAAAATATCTTTTGAAACTAAAGAATTATTAAAATGTTTAGAAACTTTTTGAAATTTAAAAAAATATTTCTTTAGTTTGAAAAGATATGAAATTATCTATTAATTTTTTAGCCTTAAAGAGTAATTTTGAAATTAAAATATGTCTAAAAAATCGGAACAGCTCATAGGTTCTATCCCAAGTATCTTCATGACCCCACAAAAGATTGTTTTGTGCATCATAAGCTCTACTTGTCAGCAAAAGTAAATTATTTGGTGTTTCAGTTGCAGTTTTTACAACTTTAAAATCACCGTCCCATTTAGTTAAAGTGTGATCGGGGGTATTAAATACTGGACCCCACATTACTTCTTGATTTTCTTTTCTTGTTTTTGCTTCATCTTCTAAATGTGGGTCTTCTGGATCAAATTCTAAAGCCTTCGCTTGTGTAGCTAAATTAAAAAAATGTATAAAAAAGAGAGTTGAAAAAACTAATAAAAAATAAAATTTAGATAATTTTAAATTATTAAATGGTTTAGATTGTTTGCTTGAATTATTCATTTGCTGAATTATTCATTTGCAATGTTTTTCTCCTATCATATTATTTTTTTTGCTAATGATTATCTTTGTTTTGTTATTAAATATTATTATTAATGTTGTTAAAATTATTATAAAAAATAACTTGGGTTAAAAACATAATTAAAAAATCTTCTTTTTTAAAAAAATAAAAAATGGGTGATTATTAGAAAGCAAAATCTCGATGTATCCCAAACACTTATAATTAAATATTTGATAATTTTAAAAACTTTACAAAATAAATAAAAAAATATACAAATATACAAATACGCAAAAAAACTTAAAAAATAACGAAATAAGAAAAGAATAAAAAACGAAATAAGAAATAAAATAAATATTCCTAAAATGGAAAAATCTACACTATTATTTTTTTATGATAAATGGCCCCCTTATTTTAAAAATTTTTTAACAGCAATTTAAAAATAAAAAACTTGCTATTAATATCATTTTATCACAAAAAAACAAGTTTTTCGCTCACTAATCTTTATATAATGAGCGTTTTCCTTGCAATTTTATATATTAAAAAAAGAGGCTTTTTTGAGCCTCTCAATAATTTTATTTAATTTATAGCAGTTCTAATTTTGGATAAATTTATATTTTTTTGACTAAAATAACATTTATAAATGGCAAAAATTATGTTTTTTTAATCTATAATTTATAATTTAGTTTTGGTGGAAAATAGAGGGAAAAAATTTAAATGATTTGATTTTGGAGTTAGAGAAAAAAAGCAAAAAAGATTAATATGAGTCTACATAACTGATAAATGATATAATATTACTGGAAAAAACATTTATAATACTTTAATAATACTTTACAAGGGGATTTTATTATGATTTTGATTCAAATTAATCGCATCTGCGACCTTAAACCTTATTTTTATTACGCCCTAGAACAATACGCCCTTAATCATTTATTAAAGCAAAAACCTCAAAAAAGCTTTTTTTTTATTTGGAAAATCAAAGGAGTTGTAGTTGGGAAAAATCAAATAATTGAAAACGAAGTTAATTTAGATTACCTCAAAGAACATAAAATTCCTTTATTTAGAAGACCTACTGGCGGAGGATGTGTTTATAATGATCCTCAAACTCCTCTTTTTAGCATTATTGCCAAAAAAGAAAAAAATTTCAGTTTTAAACCTTTTTTAGCTAAAATTGTCGTTGCATTACAAAAATTAGGACTTAATGTTGAATTTAGTGGCAGAAACGACATTTTACTAGAAGGCAAAAAAATTTCTGGAAATGCCTTTATGCAAAACCAAAATGGCATGGTAACTCATGGAACACTTCTTTATAATTGCGATTTTCAAACTATGATAAACACAATTACTCCAAACGACCAAAAATTAATTTCTAAAGGAATTGCAAGTGTACGTTCCCGAGTAACTAACCTCAAAGGCTATCTTCCAGATATGTCACAAGAAAAGTTAATGCAGTATTTAACTGAGGCTTTAACTGACCAAACTTATATACTTAGTGACCAAGAAATAAAATCAATAGAAAAAGATTCTCTCCAATTTGCTTCCAATGAATTTTTATTCTTAACCCAACCCCATCACACCAAAATACTTAAAAAACGTTTTTCTTGGGGAGGATTAGAAATTTTTTTAGATATTAGATTTGGTTTAATTGAAAAAATGACTTTGATTGGAGATTTTTTTCACAAAGAAGATAATTTAGAACAATTTAGCAAACTTTTTGAAGGAATAACTTATCAAACTGAAAAAATACAAGAAGTTTTGGAAAAAACAAACATCGGTTTTTATATTTTGGATGCTACTAATGATGATTTTTTAAGCTTACTTAAAGAAGGTATTTTAGAAGAAAAACTTAAAAATTTAAATTATTAGCAATTACTAAAATAGTTCTAAATTGAAAAATTTTTATATAGACTATCAAAAAAAAGATAAACAAGGAAAAAACTACACAAAAAACTAGCAAAATAAAATATGAAAATAAAATCGAAGGTATATTTATGTTAAATAATCAAAAAAATGTTTTAAGAAAAATCATTGCCATTTCTTTCTTATTATTTTTGGCTTTTGGTTTGGAACTTCTTTCTCGTTATACTATTAATGCAACAATCCCTTGCAATTATGCTTTTTTTCGCATTGAATTAATTTTTATCATTTTAATAGGTTATCTTTTTGGACCTAAATACGGATTTTGGGCTAGTTTATTTTATCTTTTAATTCATTATGTTTTGGAATTTTCTTTTATGGAAGTGTTATTACACCATACACACGAAAATCATAATCACAGTCATGACCACGAAAACGAACATGCAAGCAAAGCCCTTATTTTCCTTTACAGATTTTTTCTTCCCTATATTGTCTGCTCTTTTTCGGGCTTATTTTATCAAAAAAACTTAAATCATCTCACCAAAAAAACACCTATTATAATAACTTTAGTGTTAATTAGTGTAGTTCAAATTATTTCAAGCATTTTATTTATTAATTTATTACAAGAAAACTTTGCCAAAAAAACTTTTTTAAAGTGGTTCATCCCAAGTCCTTCTTATTCTTGGTCGCTTAATCTTATTTATAGTTTTTCATCAGTTATTGTAAGTAATACCATCATAGGGGCTTTATTTTATTTAATTAATTTACGTCTTAAAGATAATATGGAATTTTTATATGGTTTTTCCAAGGAAAATTAAATTTTGGAAAATCTTTTTTTCAAACCCAAACAACATAAATTTTTGTGCGCTATTCACTTTTATTAATTTAATTACACACAAATTTAATTAAAATAATTTTTTTATAACCTTTTCTTTTATAAATTTCATCATGGAGACTTACTTAGTGTTTTTCAAACTTTTTAACAAAAACAAAATTATTATCTGCTTTATTTTGCCATTATCTTTAATTTTATTATTTTTAATTAGTCTAGAATTATCATATTTTTGGATAGAAAAAAATCAATTAAAAAACGCTTCTTTAATAAATATGTACGAACTATTTGCAAAATTTAAAGCCAACGAAATTAAAAAAATTCATTATACTTATAAAAGCCAATACAGCATTTGGAACAAAGAACATTATTTAATCCAAGCAGAAAGTTTTGATAATCAAAAATATTATTGTAAAATGGCAGCCTCCAATTATGATTATTTAGTATATGCTTTTTATTTATATAAAGATGTTTTGGTAGAAGTCAAAGAAAATATCCAATTTAATTTTTTAGAATTATATTTCAAATTTATAAGTTATCTTGTTTCTTTTATTTTTATATTTTATATTTTAATTCATCTTAAACAAATGTTATCAAACAAAATAAATAAATTTAATACAAACATTGATTCTTCCAAAGACAAAATAACTTTTGCAGATGTAGCAGGTCTTGAAGAAGAAAAAAAAGAAATCCAAGAATTAATAGATTTCTTAAAACATCCTCAAAAATATCATAAAATGGGCTTTGCAATTCCTAAAGGAGTATTATTAGAAGGACCTCCAGGAACAGGAAAAACCTTACTTGTAAAAGCATTAGCTAATGAGGTCAAAATTCCTTTTTATGCTGTTTCTGGTTCTGAATTTGTCGAAGTTTATGTAGGAGTTGGAGCTTCTAGAATAAGAGATTTATTTCAAAAAGCCAAAAGAACTACTCCTTGCATTATTTTTATTGATGAAATAGATGCTTTAGGAGCCAAAAGAAAAAACAACTCCATCATAGAATCACGAGAACACGACCAATCCCTAAACCAACTTTTATTAGAAATGGATGGTTTTTTTAAACTTTCACAAATCATCATTATTGCTGCTACT
>NZ_BBIY01000048.1:0-6017 GCF_000744065.1 'Chrysanthemum coronarium' phytoplasma | reverse complement strand
TTAATTTGATTAAATTAGTTTAAATTAAATATTTTTAATTAATTTTGCTGTCCTAATTATTGGACGGCTTTTGTTGTTGTAAAAAAATAAATAAAATTATTTATAAATTATAAAAACTTAAAAAAAACTTTAAATTATTGAAATTATTAATGTTATAATATAGGTAATAAGAAAAAGATTTTTTTTAAAAGAAACAACATTTTGAAAAAAACTCAGTAATTGCCTACAAAAATCCCTTAAGAATTTTTTAAAAAATTCAATATAAAATTAGCATCAAACCCCTCTTTAACTTCAAAAACTGAATAAATATTAGAAATCAATACTGGTTTATTATAAATATTATAAGCAATTTATTTATGTTTTAAGAAATCTCTGTTGTTCATAACAATATTGTTGGGATATGCTATTCTATAATTTTTAATGTTTTTTTAAATTGTTTGTTATTATCTCTTAAAATCAAACCTTTTTTTACAATCTAGACTACAAATATAATAAGGGAAGCTATCTTTATTTGTTTTTGTTATTTCTTGTATTATATCTTTAATTGCTGTTTCTTTTCTTTCTTTAGAATTTTCGAAAAATAATTCAATCTCTTTTTCTATTTGTTGTATTTTTTGAGATAAATTATTTTTTTTAGTTTCTAATAATTCTATTTCTCTTTTGAAAATCGCAATATTTTTTATATTTACCTCTTTGTTTTCTTGTAAGTGATTTGAACAATATAAGTTTGTGGTTAAAACATAATTATTTTTTCTAATTTGCTCTATATTTGCTCTATATTTGCTATTGACATTTTGTCATTTTTTTATTTTTTGACACCATTTCCATTATATCTTTAATATTTTTTTTGCCTAATTGTCTTAGAGAAATACCACTTTTAATTCTTTCATGCATTTATGATGCATCAATAAAACGAATTTGATGTTTTTGATTTTCTACACATTTTTGTATAATTAAAATATAAGTAATGGTTGTTTCAGATACATAAGGGAAAATATTTAGGGGTAATTGTATAATTGTATCAATATATTGATTTTCTACTAAAAATTTTCTAAATTCTATTACTCTGGGTGTAGAAGCGCATAAAACTCCAGATGGTAAAATAACACCTAAAGTGCCATCTTCTTCTAAGAGATGTAACATATGCATTAGAAAAGCTAGTTCTCCTCTTTTTTTAGGAATTGATTTGCCTTTTAAATAAAATCTGTCGCAATTTTCTTTATTTTTTTCTTTATTATCGGTATACCATGGAGTGCCAAAAGGAGTATTAGCGATGATAATGTTGTATTTTTATTCTAAATGGCTTTGATGTGGGAATAATAAAGTATCCCCATTTTCAATCTTTAAATTATAATAAGGTATATCATTTTTGTATTTTTGACCGCTAAAATATTTATTATTATTTATATGATTTATAATTTTTAAAAGTAAAGATCCTCTACCACAACAAGGATCATATATTTTTGTAATATTTTTATTTTTTGTTTTATGACAAATGATTTGTGATAAAAGTTCAGAAACAGAGGGTGGTGTAAAAAATTCTCCAGATTTTTGTTTTTTAGTAATGTTATCGCTAACAAATGTTTCAATTAAATACATATAAATTTCACCCATTGCATCTTCACAAAATTCATTACCTGAAAAAATATTGTCGATGCCTGTAATAGGGTTTTTAATTTTGTATTTTTTTCTTCCTCGTTGCCTAATTTGGATTTTTCGGTTAAATCAAAATTTTCAAATAATCCTTTAAAACAATGTGACTCAATAGATTTTAAAACTTTATCTATTGCAACAAAACTAAAATTATCTTGATTAATAGAATTATTTAAATTAGCCCATAAATACTGAGGTTAAATGTGAAATCCACAAAAACCTTTTATATTGTTTTTAAATCTTGATTGTTCATTCGAATCCCATTTATCCCATGCTTGTTTATATTTCTCCAAGGATCCCAATATTGTAGTTTTACAAATATTTTTTTCAAATTTTATAGATAAATAACGGAAACTTAAAAGAGGTAAAATATAATCTTTAAAAATAGTTGTATCCACAGAATTTCTTAAAGTGTTATTAATCAAATTCCATAATTTTTGTTTACAAATTTGAACATTTTGATTTTTGTCATTTTTCATATTATAATTTTCCTTAATTTTGTCATTTTTGGATATCGTTATAATTACTACACCAATCTTTAATAAAATTATAAATTTCATCTCTTAATTTAAATGTATAAAGATAAGGCAAAACTTCGCTCTTTTGCCCTTTATTTTTATCCATATATTCTTTTATTTGGTTTTCATTTTTGCTGATATGTTCTCTTAGAATAAAATCTTTAAAACCCAGATCATTTTTTTTATAATCAAAATAAGCATTAATTAATTTTTCCAAATATTTACTATTTTCAAAACAAAATTCTTTGCTTTTTACCTCTATTTCTCTTTTGCTTTCTTGTTCTTTAATTAAATCTTTAACAAAATTCTTCCACAAATTAGATAAAATATTTCTTATAGCCCCCCTTGTTGAGCATTTTGTGTTATTGTAGAAAAAATTTTATCATCTTCAATTTTATTTAAAAAAAATTCTTGCTGTTCTTTAGTCACATCATTATTATTTTCGTCCAAAATATTTTTTATTTCTTTATTAAAATTTTCTAATTCTTTTTCTTTATTAAAATTTTTGTTTTGTTGTGATGAAATGCTTTTATGTATTTTTTGTTCAGTTTTTTCAAATGATGATATTAATTTGTTTATATAATCTAAATTAATAAATGCGCTACCAACGTGTTTTATTTCATCTTTTGGATTCGACGTGTTTTGTGATGTTCCTGATTTAATTTTATCTCTTTTGTTTTTATAATCTAAGAACTCTTCCTTGTATATTTCATTTTTAAAATATTTTTCTTCAAACTCTGTTTTTATCCTAATAATATTTCTTATTTTAGAATATTTATCAAAAATATCTATGAATTTTTTTCTTTTTCTGTATAACCCATAATATTTTTTTCAATATATTTTACATTAGGAGCTAATTTTCTTATTTGTTTTAAGTAATCTTTATATTCTAGTTTTAATTCTTCATAACTTTTTTTCTTTTTGATTGTGTGTTCTGGATCAAATAAACCCATTGCTTCATTAAATAATAAAGCTTGGTCGTTGTCCTTTTTCTTCGTTTGAAAACAATAAATATTACCATATTTTTTGCTTTTATCATGTTTTCTAATTGTTCTAGAAAATGCTTGGATTAAATTATGGTATTTCAACTCTTTGTCTAAGTATAAGGTATTTAATAGAGGAGAATCAAAACCAGTTAAAAACATGTTGACTACCAAAAGTAAATCTATTTTTTTGATTTTTATTATCAGTTTTCATTTTTTCTAATATTTGTTCATGATATCTTTTTTCATTAACAAAAGGCGTTTCATCATCTACAAATTGATTTTTTGTTTTTTTGCTAAAATTTTTATAAAAATCACTTTTTATTGATTTAAAAGCCTCCCTTTTATCGTCATTTTTTTCATTTTCAGAGTTAAAATGTTCAGAACAAATAGCTGCTATTTTTAAATCATGTTCATTTTCCTTGTTTTTAAATATGTTATAATATTCTATTAAATCATCAATATCAGAAACAGCAAATAAGGCATTATATTTTTTATTTTGTGTTAAATCATGATAAGAATTTAGAATCTTTTTTACTACTTCTTCTTTACAAGTTAAATTTTTTTTTGTTTTTCTATAATATTCCACATTATAATCAATAACAAATTTATCTTTTAGAGCATTGGAAAAACGATATTCATGTATACATTTATTAAAAAGTTCTTTTGTTGTTTTAGCATTTTTACTAAGTTTATTTTTTTCGAAAATAGGCGTCCCTGTAAACCTAAACAAATAAGATCCATAAAAATATTTAATCATATTTTCATGCATTTCTCCTTGTTGCGATCTATGGCATTCATCTATGATAAAAAACATTTTTTCATTTTTATATTTGTTTATTAATGAATGTATTTTTTTTAAAGTCGTTACAATTATTTTTCCACTAGCATTGTTTTTATTTTGCATTATTTCTTTAAGATTTTCTGCCTTTAATATTTATTGAGTTGAATCTTTTTCAAAACTATTAAATTCTTGAAGAGTTTGCAAATCTAGTTCTATGCGGTCAACTATAAAAAAACAATAATATTTTTTTGAGTTTCATTAATGGATATAAATTTTTTCAAATAACGACAAAGTAAAAAAGCAGTTAAAGTTTTACCTGAACCTGTGGTATGCCAAATATGACTATTTTTTTAATGTTATTTGTAACATTTAAAGGACTTTCTTGAGTTATTTCTTTTTTGTGAATTCAACAATTTTTTTTATAGCGTGAAATTGATGAGGTTTAGCAACCATTAATTTTTGATTTTTTTCATGATGCACCAAAAAGAAAAATAGAAACAATGATAAATGGCAATGATAAATGGCAACGTTGTAAAAATTCTGGAATAAATTCCATGATTTCATTTCTTTTATTATTGTTTTCATCACTCCATTCAAAACGGAATTTATTTAATTTCTTGCTTTTTCCTGCGTCTTGATTTGAAAAATATTGAGTATCGGTTCCATTTGAAATTATAAAAAGTTCTATACATTTAAACAAACCTTGTTGTTTTAATTTAGGGAAATAGTCTTCTACTTGTTTAAAAGCTTTGTCAAGCCCTTTATCCAAACTTCTCTTTTTTAATTCTATTAATACCAGCGGTATGCCATTAATTAATATTACTATAACTATATCATACTCAGCTGATTTTGACTCGTTTTTATATTAATTTTGAGCAGGAACGTTTTGTGCTACTTGAAAAATATTTTTACACCAATTTTCTTTATTAAAAAAATTAAAATAAAAATAGTCTTTTTTGTCTTTTTTTGGAATTTTTATTTCTTTTCTTAAATATTTATAAATGTCGATAACATCCATTTTTTCATTGGTAAGCAATTCACTATTAATTGTAGAAAACCAGTATTTATTCAGCTCCTCCTTCCCCTTCTCTTGAAAAGAAGTGTCAGGACCATACCTACTGTTATATTCTATAAATTTTCTTTTAAAATTATCCTCTAATTTTTCTTGTGTTTTGATGCTAACTTCTGCATAACCCATTTTTTTAATTTGTTAATAATGCTTTTTCTTAATATCGCCTCTTCCTTTTTATTTTTTTGTTTTTTATTATTTAAACACATATTTGTTAATTCTCCACTCTCATTAACTATTTTAGAAAATATTTAAAATGAAAAAAAATAATTAGATAATTTGTCTTTTGTATATTAGGTCTTTGATTTATATTTAATATTTAAACGTCGCTTGATAAACGTTATTAACTATATTTTATCAAAAAACAACAACAACAATATAATTCGTTATTTTAACCACTTTTTATTTCTTTTTGGCTTTTATTTTTTCTTTATGGGTGGGAATTAATTTTATTTTAAAAAGATTATAAATTATTATTTTGATATTTTTTGGGTTATAATAAAGTCATAAGCAATTTAGTTTATTTTAGATTATTATTTATTATGTTAATTATTTTATTTATAGACAAATAGCTTTTATAATTTTAATCAGTTATCGAGTATATTGTTTTTAGCAAAACCAAAGAAATAGAAAAAATATATACTCAAAATGGTGAAAAATATTTTGTTCAAAACAATGGAGATATAGAAAATAAAAATGGCGACAAAGTATTTTTCAGAAAATGCGAGACAATAGAAAAAATAAACCGCAAAAATGGGCAAATAGAATTTTATAAAAAGAATGGCAAAATGAATAAAAAAGAATTGAAAGATGGAACTCTTATTTATTATGACGCAAAGGGAAAAAAATACAAAAATAATAAATGTAAAGTTAATTCAATCTAATCGTATTCTAACCATAGAATAGATCAATATTTTTAATTACAATAAACAAATAATTCATTTGCAAATTTGCAAAATAAACTTCTATTTTCATCTAATAATATGTTATAATATTTAGGAGATTTTTTT
>NZ_BBIY01000049.1:0-5926 GCF_000744065.1 'Chrysanthemum coronarium' phytoplasma | reverse complement strand
CCTGCAGGGATTCAATCATGCAATAAATTAAGAATGAAAAATAAAGGAGTTGCACATCTTAATTCTTCTTATCGTAAAGGTGATCAGTATGTTGTTGTTCATATTAAAACTCCTAACCAATTAAGTTTAGAAGAAAAAAGATTATATCAAAAATTATTAGATTTGCAATATCGTAGTTAATATAAGTAATAATATAAGTAATAATATAAGTAAATAAATATTAATACAAATAATACAATATTAATAGTAAATAATAAAATAATAAGGAGACCAACTTAAAAGTTGGTTTTTTTGTTATGTAGCAATTTAATGTTTAAGTTTTTAGAGTTTTACATAGTTAATTTTAATTGTATTATGATGAATAATAAATTAATATTTTTTAATATAAATGTTGAATTGTAATATAGTTTTTATGTTATATTATAATTAATAGTAGATAAATAGTTTTGTTATTTGCTATTTTATTAATATTTATCATATTAAATTAACTACTAATTAAATATTTGAGTTATAATAAAGGCACAAAGTCTTTTATTATATTTAAGTTAGAGGCTTTAGAACTTTAACAAATTTAATTTGATAATTCAATTAATAAAGAGTTGAAATAACATTTTTTTATTAGATAATCTTAAAGAAAAAATTAAAGATAATAAAAAATTAAGTTCGGTTGCAGTTTATCTTAGAGCAAACCATAAAAGAGTTATTCAAAAAACTTTATTATGGATTAGTTTAATGCTTTTATTTTTGGCACTTTCTTATTCAGTTGTATGGCATGAATTAGTTTTTTGCCCAAATTTAGGTGAAATAAAAAAAACAATTATTTTTAAATATTTGTATCTGACTGCTATTATAAGTATTATTGCTTTTGTATTTGCTTGTTTTTCTTCAAGTATAGCACGATTAACAGCTCCTGTTTGTCTTATTGCTTTGGGGATATTTTTAGGGATGTTTATGGGTTATTTAGATGTTCGTTTGAATATATCACATACATTCGATTTGACTGATAAATTACTAATACATAAACATTTATGCCTAACTATGTTGCTTTCGTTTATTTTTATTTTGATGAGTAATTTTGCAATTAGTATTTTACTTTATTATAAAAAGTTTAAAAAACAAAACGACCAAAAATTAATTCATAAATTTGCTTTTGTAGTTTTTAATTTCTTTGTAATTACCCTCTTTTATGTTGTTTTTATGTATGGAATAACTTTTATTTGGCTTGCATTAGTTGGGCAATTAGATAAAATGAAACATTTATTTAATCTTTATGTTCTTTTAGCTCTTTTAATTACAAGTTTATCAATTTCATGGACATCAGTTTATATTGCAAGTTCATTGTTTGTCTTTGATTATATTATTGAAAAACAAGTAGATCACAAATATGAATCCGGTTATGGCTCTTTCCTTGTCTTTATTAGTTTTATGGCCTATTATTGAGGCCTTAATAGAAATTGGCATTAGAATTGTTATAGAATCCCTTTTTAATAGTAAATAATTAAATGTTGTAATAAAGTAATTAAAATTATCTTTATTATTTGTAATTAACTATTTTAGTTATATAATAAGTTTAGAGTTTTTGATTATAATTAGTGTTTGAAAGCTTTAATAAAGATAAATATTTTTAAGTTCATAAATTAATATAAATTAATAAAGAGGTGAAAAATATGTTTTTATTAAATAGTATTAAACAAGAAATTAACCAAAATACTCAATCAAAACCTGAGGTTTTAGTTCAAAATAGAATAACGCATAAAAATATTATGCAAAAAACTTCATTATGGATTGGGACAACTATTTTATTTTTAGTCCTTTCTTGTGTCTTATGCGATGAGTTATTATGAATTAAGTTTTTATACCAACAAAGACGAAATGACTAATTCCAATGTATTTAAATATTTACCATTTCCTTTAATTGTCTTTATTATTACAGCTTTATTATCTTGTTTTGTTTTTGGTATTTCTAAATTTAGTGCTCCTATTTGTCTTTGGACTTTTGGCACTTTTGTAGGAATGCTTTCAGGTTTGGTAGATACTTATTTAAAACTTAATTTAAAAAAAGCAACTCAAACTGGAGTTGAATTACCACCATTACTTAACCATTTATTTTTTATTATTATCCTTTCTTTTCTTTTTATTATTGTTAGTAATTTTGCAATTACTACTTTGCTTTATTATAAAAAGTTTAAAAAACAAAATAATCAACAATTAATTAATAAATTTGCTTTTGTAGTTTTTAATTTCTTTGTAATTACTATGTTTTATGTTGTTTTATTTTGTGGGGTTGCTTTCTTTTGGTTGGCATCAGTTTCGCAATTAAGTCAACTTTCATCCTTATTTGACCCTTATTTTATGTTAGGGCTCCTATTTGTAAGTCTATTTATTTCATGGGCGTCTGTTTATATTGCAGGAGCTTTAGTTGTCTTTGATTATATTATTGAAAAACAAGTAGATAAAAAATATGAAGCATCTATGGCTTTTGCTTTATGTCTGTTAGTTTTTTGGCCTCTTATTAAAGCTTTATGGAACTTTTGTAAAAAGGAGGATTAATAATTAATATTATTTATAAATTTAGAACAGGAATTAATTTTTAATTTCTGTTTTTTTGTTTTTATGAAGTATTTATTATTTATAATGTTGTAATTATTATTTATAATATTGTAATTAGTCAATTTTGGAATTTGAAATAAAATTTGTTAATTGGGGTTATAATAAAATTATTTTTATTGTTTGTTTTGGTTTTTTTAATTTATCCTTAAATATTTTATGATAACAAAATCCCCAAACCCTAAAAAACTCAATCAAAAAGCAAGTATTTTAGTTATAATAATTGGGTATAAGTTTTTTATTTTGATACCTTAATTACTTTCAAAAAGGAGAGTTTATAAATGTTTAAATGGTTGAAAAGTAAATTTTTTAAAAATAAAAATAATGATAAATATCAACTAGGTCTTAAAAAAACCAAAGCTAGTTTTCTAGATTTTCAAACTCTTTTGAAACAATCTAACAATATCGAAAAAACCCTATTACAAGCATTAGAAAGTTTGTTAATTCAAGCTGATTTTGGTACTAAAACCACTCTTTTTTTGATGCAAGCTATCAAAGATGAAATTAATCAATTTCAAATTAAAAATCCTCAAAAGCTTCCTTCTGTTGTTGTTTCTAAAATGTTTGATTTGTATCAAAATATGAAAGGTATGAAAGGCATATTAGAAAGTCCGAAAGAACAAGAAAAACAAAATCAATATTCCAATTCAACAAATCCCAAAGACACTTTTCAATCTCAAAATAACTTGCCTCAAATGTATTTGTTTACAGGAGTTAACGGAGTAGGAAAAACAACTACTATTGGAAAAATGGCTGAAGCATTGAAACAAGAAGGCAAAAAAGTATTATTGATTGCTGCTGATACTTTTCGTGCAGGTGCAGTAGAACAACTCCAAATTTGGGCAAAAAGAGTAGGTGTTGAAGTTTTTTGCAAGCCTTTGCCAGCTCATCCTGCGAGTGTTATTTTTGAAGGCATCGAACTTGCTAAAAGTCAAAATTATGATATTATTTTGTGTGATACTGCTGGAAGATTACAAAACAAAACTAATTTAATGCAAGAATTATCCAAAATTAATCGTGTTATTTGCAAACATTTGCCCGCCTCCAATTTACAAACTTTTTTAGTTTTGGATGCTACTACAGGGCAAAATGCTATTAATCAAGTTGATTTGTTCAATCAAGCAACTCCACTTTCAGGAGCCATTTTAACCAAGCTTGACGGCACTTCCAAAGGAGGGATTGTTTTTGCAATTAAATATTTATACAATTTGCCCACTAAATATATTGGTGTAGGCGAAAAATCCCAAGATTTAATTACTTTTGATGTTAAAAATTATCTTTTTAATTTATTTGAAGCTTTTTTTACTTCTGAAGATATTTTATAATTGCTAATTATAAAGAAAAAATAACAAATAACAAATAACGAAAAACAAACACAAAAAAACATAAAAATTATTATATCAAAAATAACGAATTCAAAAATATTTAAAAAACATTGCCCCAACAAAAAATTAAACCCCACAAAAACAAATTTCACAACATCAAAAAGGAGATAAAAATATGAGTATATTAGGCGAAGGCTTACAAAAAGTTATTAACAAAATTAGAGGAAAAAAAATCCTAGAACAACAAGACATTCAAAACATTATGCAAGATATTAAAGTTTCTTTGGTAGAAGCTGATGTTCATTTACAAGTTATTGATAAGTTTAATGAAATTATTGAAAAAAAGACTTTGAAACAAGAAGTTTTAAAAGGGCTGAACCCCAAAGAACATATTATTAAAATCGTAAACGAAACCCTAATTCAAATTTTGGGTTCTACTCGTGCAGATCTTACTTTTAAGCCTAATTGTAATTTGGATACTTTAATGTTAATTGGGTTGCAAGGAAGCGGTAAAACGACTACTGTAGGAAAATTAGCTCTTTGGTTGCGTAAAAAAAATAGTAAAAAAGTTTTGCTTGTAGCTTGTGATATTTATCGTCCAGGAGCAGTAGAACAATTAAAAGTTATTGGTAAACAAATCAACATTGATGTTTTTTCTAAACCTGACACTGCTGTTTTAGATATTGTAGATGCAGGATTAAAACATGCTTTGCAAGAAGGATATGATGCAGTAATTATTGATACTGCGGGGCGCCTTGATATTGATGAGACAATGATGCAAGAATTGCAACAAATTAAAGCCAAAGCCAATCCTTCAGAAATTTTGTTAGTTGTGGATTGTCTTTCAGGACAACAATCTGCTAATATTGCTCAGTCGTTTCATAATCAAGTAGGAGCAACTGGAGTTATTTTGACCAAAATGGATGCAGATACTAAAGGAGGAGCTGCTTTATCAGTAAGAGCAATGACAGATCTGCCTTTAAAATTTGTTTCTTCTTCAGAGACAATTGACAGTTTAGATCCCTTTAATCCTGATAGAATGGCATCTCGTCTTTTAGGAATGGGAGATATTTTAACTTTAATTGAGACAGTTACCGATAAAATTGATCCTCATCAAAGTAAACAAATGATGGAAAAATTATTTGATGATAGTTATAATTATTATGATTTTCAAAAACAATTAAAAACATTAAAAAAAATCGGTTCTGTCAGCAAATTGTTAAGTTTTATTCCTGGATTAGGTGGTAAGATGAAACAACTTTCTGCCAGTTTAGGTGATGATGGATTTAATAAATTTGAAGTTTTAATTCAAAGTATGACTAAACAAGAAAAGAAAAATCCTCAATTAATTGCTTTGAGCGGTAGGCGTAGACAAAGAATTGCCAAAGGTTCTGGTAATCAATTAAGTGATGTTAACAAGCTAATTACCCTTTTAGAACAACAAAAAAAATTAGCTAAGCAAATGCAACACTTTGATGATCAAGATCTTGATAAATTACAAAATGATCCGATGGCTTTTTTTCGTGATATGAATAATAAATAATTAAAATTATAAAATCTTTTTATTAAGTATTTTTGTACCCTTTAATATTTTTATAAAATCCAAAAGGAATACAAATATGAACCTATTAACTAAAAGTAAAGAAAACTTTTTTAAAATTTTTATTGGCACTTTATTATTTATTTTAACAACCACTTTAACAATTTATTTTTCATATAACTTATATCATCAATACAAACAACAAAAATTTAAAGAATATCAAAAACAAATGGAACAATATGATGCCAATAAACCCCCCTACTAAATTTAGTGCACATCCTTTAGTATCCCAACGTCGTAAAGAAACAAATGATGATATAGTAAACAATATAAGTTTTGCAAACATAATTGGCATGGAAACTGAAAAAGAAACTTGTAATTTCATTTTAGCAATGGTATCTCATCCTGAATGGTTCCAAAACGCAGGAAAAATCAATACACCCAAAAGATTCCT
>NZ_BBIY01000050.1:0-5196 GCF_000744065.1 'Chrysanthemum coronarium' phytoplasma | reverse complement strand
CAATTATTTAATTTTTGCTGACCAAGATGATGATATTGAAAACGTGATAACTCTAATTGAAACTAAAGAGAATCAAACAGAACAAATAAAAATACAATGTCAAGATTTATTGCAAAAGGGCGAGAAAGATGCCTAATTTCTTAGTAAATTAACCACTTACAACTGCAATTAGTAATGCAGTACAACATATTTTTGGTCTATTTTATGAAAGCAAGATAGATTATAGCAGAAAATAAAAGCAAAAAAACGAGAAACTGTTTATCGTTTGGATTTGCGAGTTGAAAATAGTCATGGAAAAGCTTTGCAATAAGCCTAAGAGAAAAAACGGGCAGTAGCTATAAGGAAAAACAGTTGATACCTTATATTTTAGGGCATTTTATATATTTTTTGCGTATATAAAATTTACTAACACTTATTGATTTAAGTGGCAAGCAAAATTGCTAAACCTAAAACCACCACAACCACATAATGTTTTTATTTTTGTATATTAATTGTGGTTATCTCTCCTAAAACTATTAAGGTAAGAAATTAGAGTAACTTCTATCTTCCTAAAAGTTATTTGCTAAAAGAAAGTTATTTGCTAAAAGTATAAAAGCATCTAAAATAAACTTAAGTGTTTAGGCTCAAGGAAAAAGCAGAATCGTAGTAGTCGTAAGAAATTCAAAGCTTAGCTGGAATGCATAAGTGGACTGACTTACCAAGGAATTTGGGAAAACCAAATACAAGGCGAAAGAAGAAATATATTTTATATAAACGCTGTATGCTTGGAAACTTGCTTGTACGGTGTTGTGCGAGGCTCAAAAAAACCTAATTATTAGCTAATAATTAAGGCGTTTTGTTTCTATCGCGATAATTACTAAAATCAAAACTGAAATTAATCAATTAGCAGTTAATAATCAAACAGAAATTCAAAAATATTTAAATGATCCCATTTTTATAAATATCCTAGGTTTAATTAAAAAAAAAGAAGTAGGAGCCCAACAACAAGTAATTGATTATTTGGAACAAATATATATTTGGGTACAAAAATTAAATACAGATGTTAATAGTATTTTAACATCATTTGAAATATTGACAGCAAAAACATTAAAATTTAGAGAAGTTTCTAAAGAGTACGATAATGTTTTAGACAAAATTACAAATATTTTTTCATATATGAAATCAATATCCACATTAAATGATGTAATATATGAACAAGATTCAAAAAGCAGTGTTTCTGATGAATCATCTAATTTAGATGCAAAAGTGCAAGAAGCTTTAGACCAATTGGGTGGAATTAACAAATTAAAAGATCAAAAAGTTCATGTAGATCAATTAAATACTCAATTTAATATTTTAAAAGATCAAAATCCTTTAACTCCTTCAGGTGGTTCCGGTTCTTCTGATACTTCTCAAAATAATAATTCTAATGTAACCAATAGTTTTTTATTTTTTTTCTTTGTAATATTTATTTTATTATTTGTTGTTTTGATATTGTATTTTATTTTTCAAAATTTTGCAAACACAAAATAACAATTAGTTTTTTAAAATTATAAATATTATTTTTACTAAAATCAAGACTAAATTTCCCAAAACTAAATATTTATGATAATATAAAGATCAACTTCAAAGTTGGTCTTTTTTTATTTTGGGGCTTTTTCAAGAAATAAAACTAGTTTAGTATTTTGTAACAATATAATGGATTGTTTCTGAAATTTCTTCTTTTTCGTTGTATTTATCTATGTAATCAATATCAATGCCGTTTTTAAGATAGTAAGTATGAGAAATCTTTTTTCCAGTTTGAAGGCTATATTTAGCTTCATTGTCTATTTTGTTATTGTCTTGGTAATAAATTATTTTTGTTATTTTTTTAGTATTTTGATCAAGATATATGACACAAAATAAAGTTCCTTGTTGTGTAAAGTGTTTTATTTGGAGGCATTTTTTAGTTTGGGGGTTGTATTTTTCAATGAAATTAATAGTTTTTTGATTGGGGTAAAAAGTAGTTTTTTTGATTAAATTGTTTGTTATTGAATCGTATATATTTATCATTTGGGTATTTTCGTTTGAGTTTGTAACAATTAAATTATTTTCGTTTGAAATTAATTTATTTTGGTTAACTATTTCATTATTATTTTCTTTATTTGGTTTATTTTCTTGGATAATCGGATTTGGTAGTTTTGTTGATTCTTTTTTTTGAGTAAATATTTTATCTTTGCGTTCTTTGTTATATAAAATAAAACTACTTAAAAACATTATAATAACCATTAAAATAAGGCACAATATGTGAATTAATTGCCATTTATGCTTTTTTTGTTTGTGTTTGTCTTTGTGTTCTTTGGGAGTTGTTGTGTCTTTTTGGTCTTTTGTTTCTTTTTTTACAAATTTCATAAAATTACTTTTCTTTTTTGTTATAATTTATCAAACCCCATTTATGCTACAACTTATTTATAAAATTGCTAAATTGCCAAATTATCATTGCTAAATCTTTAAATCTTAAAACCAAAATCACAAATCATAGATTACAAATAAGTACTCTTATTATACAACATATATTGTTATTTGTATTAATATTTTTAAAATTACTCAATATTTTAATATTTTAGCAGTTTTTATTTGTAAATTGATGGAAAAATACAAATATTTAAAATAAATAAGCATATTTGTTGTTTTTTTTTTTTTGATGTGAAAATATAGTTAATTAACAATTTGTTTTTTTCCTTATTTGTTATTTTTTAAAAATTAGATTAAAAATATTATTTGTAATTGTATATTTATAAATTAATAGATATAAGTATATTTATAAGTAATTTTATAATTATAATTAATATTTGCAAATTGTTAAGTTATCAATACTTAATATACAACAAAAATAAAAGAAAGGTTTTTTTATGTAAAAGTAATAATTTCACTATATTAATTTACAAACTGGCTTGCATAATATCTAAGTTTTTCCAAATGCTGCAAAAATAGCTAAATTGAGCTTTATAAGTTTTTAAACATTTTAAATTGTTTATCTTTTGGAAACTGATCATCATATTAAAAATTTATTATTTTTACATTTTTACAATAAAAAACAATTTCTTATTTAGGATAAGAAGAAAGGCGGTTGTTTTAAAAGTGACACAACAAAAACAAAAACAATTATTATGTCTAGTTGTAATTATATCTGGATTTTTATTTGTATTATTAGCTATTCTTATTATTGATCCTTTTGGATGGTTTAAAAAAACAAAAACACTACCTCAAACCCATTTAGAAACTACATATAATCCCCCATATCCTTTTGTTGCACCAGAAACATTTAGTCTGGATTATGATAAATTAAATGTAGAACAAACTATTAATAAAGTCAATGATATTTTAGAAGAAACATCATTAGAAGAAAATAATATAAAAATAAGTAAATTAGATAATGAAATAATTAAAAATAACTTTAATGAAATTCCTAAAAATAAATTACAAACTGATTATTTGGAAAGAAAAAGAAAAGATTATATTGAAGATAAACAAGCTCAAAATAAAGAAAAGATAGAGAATTTAACAACAGAAAAGAATCAAAAAGTAAATAATAAAGACGAATTACATAATCAAATAATTCCTTTGAAAAATCAAGAATTAGAAGCAAAAAGCAAAAAAAACAATTAGAAAACAATTTAGAAACTTTAAAAAATAACAATACTACTTTGCAAGGACAAATTACAAATTTGGGAAATCAAATCCAAAACGAACCAAGTTCTACATCACAAAATTACTCAGAAAGCAATTTAGAAGAAATAAGAAGGAATAATAGTGATATTCAAGAAAGAATTGGAAATATACAAAGCGCCGTTCAATCTAATCAAACTCAAATCAATAATATTACAAATAACGAACTTCCCCCAATTCAAACTCAAATTACAAATCTTCAAGAAAACTTAAGTCCTTTAGTGAAAGAACACAAACATTTAATAGAAGAAATAAAAGAATTAGAATCACAAATAAAATGTTTAAATAAATTTAATAAAAAACTTGAATCTTTTGATATATACCAATATAGCGAAAAACCCCAAAACCATTTTAAAAAATGTCAAACTTGTCAACAATGGAAAAATTGTATAAACAGCGAATTTAAAACAACTTTTTATCCTGTGGTTAAAAAATAAGGAGATGCTTTATTATTTCAAGTAACCCTTATTCAAACTAAATATCTTTTATTAGCTATTAAAAAAATAAGTAAATATTACTTTGAATTAAAAAATTTATTAGACTATAAAAAAGAAGAAATAAAAAATAATTGTTTTGCAGACCAAAATTCTATTCTATATTTAGAAACTACTTTTTATCAAACTCAACATCACCTTATTTCTTTAATGTCAATGTTAAAAGGAATTGAAAAAGCAAATAAAGGAAAAAAACCTTCTTTTGAATATGATGATTTATTTTCTAAAACAGTTAGATTTTTAAATATAATTGATTCTCTTTCAAAAGATGAATCACTTAAACATCAATTTGAAAAAGAAGAACCAAACCTACAAAGTAGAAGCTTGCAAAACGATAAACTCGATAAATTATTGCAAGACAGAGCAAATGACCGTTATTTACCACCAATTAGAAATCCACAAGAACAAAATGCATTTATAAATAAATTCAAACAAATCTTTATGGATGAAGAATTTCAAGAAGACGAATCTAAACCTGAACCTGCATTTATACAAACTTTTAAAAAAAATCAATTTTTTAATAAAAATAAATCTGAATCTGAATCTGAATTAAATAATTGGGATACTATAAAAAAATTCAATCCTAATTTTCAATATCTTAATTTAGATCAATATTGTTTAGAACCTAACACACCCCAATAAAAAGACAAAAAACCCTATGAAAAATTTATAGAGCTTTTAAGAACTATTTATTCACAAGGACAATATACATTTGAAATACAAATATAAAGATATAAAAGATATAAAATAAATAGAAAAGAAAAAAACCATGTTAACACAAAATAATCAAGTAAATTTGTTTAAAGAACATTGGCAAAAAGTAGCAGTTGTTGCTTTGATATTAATAACTGTTGTTTTAGTATTTGCATGTTATTAATCTAATAATAAAATTAATAAATTAGAAAATGATTTAGCTAAATTACAAAAAGCAGAACCAAACGAAACTCAATTATCAAATGAACAAAAAGAAAAACTTTTAGATGAATTTAAAAACCAATTTTTATACCAAACTCCA
>NZ_BBIY01000051.1:0-4386 GCF_000744065.1 'Chrysanthemum coronarium' phytoplasma | reverse complement strand
ATAATAACGAAGATAAAACAGAAACAATTCAAGAAGAAACAACAACAGAAGAAACAACTCAAAAAGAAAAAATAACAGAAGAAAAAGAAACTGGTAACCTTGACAATCCCTGATAATGGTTCAGTTGAATCAACAACTGAACCTACCTTATTACAACAAGAACAACTCCAACAAACACCACTACTTGGTGAGGAATTAAAAGAAACTAACCAAACAACGGAAACACAACAACTAACTCCTGAAGAAATCATCAAAACAAAAAACTTATTAGAAATCCAACTTCAACAAGAAAAAATCGGACTGCACCCCATTTTACACACATTTTTTAGAGTTAAAAAATTAACAATGAAGTTCTTATTTAAGCATTTATTTACTCATCTTTTCAAATCAAAAAAACATTAAAAAAATTGCAATATTTGTTTAACGATGGGGTGCGGTCTTTTTCGGTTTTTTTGAGTTCAAAAGATGAATTTTTAATTTTATCTTTACACTATATAGTTAGGTAAAAAAACTCAAAAACTCATATATAAAATGAAAATAAAATTATTTTTTTACGTAATTATGTTGTTTCTGAGGTTTTTGTTGAAAAAAAATATTTAGATGGTAAAATGTAAGAAATGAAAGGTGGTTTTTTTTGATGAGAAATACAAATAACAAAAAAGAAATTGAATTATTACAAACCGTTATTGATTATAGCGACCCTAATTTAGAAAATATTATTTTTACCTTAGTTAAATTTTACCAAAAATACTTTTTTATTTATAAAATTTTAAAATTATTGAAAATTAATCGTAATACTTATTATTCTTGGCAAAGAAATAAAAAACAAAAAGAAAAAACTAAAATCACAAATTCTTTGATTATTGAAAGAATTGGTATTTTATGTCAAAAAAATTATTTTTCATTTGGTTATCGAAAAATTACCGTTCTTTATCAAAGAGTTTTTAAAACCAATATTAATCATAAATTAGTGTTAAAAATTATGAAAAAAAATAAATGGTTGATGAAATGGAAACAACCTAATTCCAAAAATAAATTTTATGAGGAATTTTCAAAAAAACAACCTAATTTAATTAAAAATAATTTTAAAACTAATAAACCATTAACTAAATTATACACTGATTTGACTTGTTTTGCAAACATTAAAGGGCATTTGTGGGTTTCAACGATTATTGATGGGTATAATAATCAAGTTTTGGCATCGGTTATTAGTAAAAATCCTAATTTAGAATTAGTTAAAAAAACTTTTAAAAAAATACCTAAATTAAAAGAGCCTTGTATTATTCACTCAGATCAAGGGAAAGTTTATCAAAGTATTAAATTTCAATCTTATTTAAATAATAGAGGTTTTTTGATTAGTATGTCGCGCAAAGCTACGCCCAATGATAATGCGGCAATTGAGTCTTATTATAGTAATTTGAAGGGTTTTATGAAAACACAAGAACCGCGATTATTTTTAGATTCTTTTGATATGATTAATAAAAAAGTTAAGAAATTTATTTCTTTTTATAATAAAAATTGGCTTTTCGCTAAATTAGGTTATCAGTCTCCTTTGGGGTATTTGAAATCTTTATCTAATTAATGTTATTTATTTTATTTTTTTATCTTTTATATTTATAAAAAAAGGGAGTCGCGCGGAAATGGGGGGTTCTTTTCTTTTCTTTGTTTGTGTATACTTATTAGTTTTGTTAGCGCTTCAGCGCGTTAAGGGCTTTTGGTTTAATTGTGGAAATTTAAAAAAACTCTTTTTCAATAACGGAAAGGAAAGGGTATTATTTATATATCGTAAATAATAATGATAGATAAATAATACAACGATAATATAAAATATCGAGTATCATTATCATTATCGATATAATATATAAAATATCACTCCTCTTAAAGTTAGGGTTTAGGAAGAAAATTTAACTATCAAAAGTGTTATAAAACTGTTAGTGAAGTGTTATAAAACTGTTAGTGAAGTGTTATAAAACTGTTAGTGAAGTGTTATAAAAATGTTAGTATGAATTTATTTGGTTTTGGATATATATTTATACATGGGGTGTATCTTTTTAACCCGATATCCTTGTTTATTTTTGGTTAAAAATATTTTGATGTGTTTAAAATCTTCTAACTGATAATAAATAACATTTAGGCCTTTTTTATAGTTTGTTTTTATAGGATTGTTGTATTTATCTCGCTTTTGAGAATCTAATTTATATAATTTCAAAGTATCTAACTTGTCTATGTTGATTTTGCTTATTAATTCTTTAATGTAGTCTTTTTGTTTATTGTAATAATTAATTTGGAAGATAGGGAAATGCGTTTTAAGGGTATTATTTTGGCTTTTAGGGGGATTTGTGTGGTTGGTTAGTGTTGTTATATTGTTATCGCTTTCGGGTGAGTGAGTTTTAATTATTTCTATTCTATACTTCTTCATTTCATCTAAGATTTGAGGGTCTACAAAGAGAGTTTGGTTTTTGGGGCGGTAATTTGCTTGTTGGTAGGTGTTTTTCTTTTTAGAATGCGAGATGATTGTAATATTTAATAATTCTTGTTTTATTGTTTGTAAAAAGTTTTTGATTTGTACTAAATCGTTGGGGGTTGTTTTTGTTTCCCAACCTCCTATTCTAATTTCTTGATTTGTGTTGTTTTTCATATTTTTTCTCCTTTTGTGTTGTTTTTGTTATAAAAATAAAAAAAACCTAAATTTGCGAAAAATAAAATCGCAAAATTTAGGGTTATATGGGCGTTTATGAGGGCATGTTAATGTTATTATACATGTAGATATAATATTATTGGTTTAAAAAGCATTAATTTAATTAATTATTTCTACTTTGTCTTGTCCGAAAAAATGAACGGCTAAGTCGACTATGATTTTCTTTTTGGCCTCTTCATAGGTGATATAAGGGTCTAAAAAACATTTTTGATAGGCTTGTTTTCCAAATTGTCTTAATAAATCATCAACATCTTTGCAAGTTTTGTCGTAAGGCGGTAAAATGCGTCTAATTTCGTATATGATGTTTGCTTCTTTGAGTTGTATTCCTAACGCTTCACTTCGTTTTTGTCCTGTTTCATCATTATCTAAGGCAATAATGACTTTTATATTTTCTTTTTTTAGGATTTCTAGTTGGGATTGGGAAAGCAATTGGGTGACACAAATTAACCCTGCAACATTTTTAATATTGTTTTGATAACAACTAATTACATCAAAAAATCCTTCATGAATGATTATGGTTTTTGTTTGTTTGATATATGGTAAAGCTTCAAAAAAACGATAACTGAAATGAAAAGTGTTAGTTTGACTGAAATTATTTAGGGATTTGTATTTTGGTTGGAAATAAGAAACTTCGCGAAAGTTGTTTTGATAAAAATGGAATGTTTTTTTATAACCGTTTTCGATAGGGATAATTACGGAACCATGAAAAGTATCGTGATAGTATTTGGCGTCTTTTTGATTGATTTTTTCTTTGATAAAACCATATTCAACTAATTTTGTTATATCGATGTTTTTCTTTTTACAATAATTTATTAAACGGAAAGATAATGGTTTATCTGATAATGGGGCGTAACCTAGTTTGAATTCTTGAATGGTTTTTAGATTTAATTTTCGTTTTTGGGTTAAATATTCTAATCCTAGGTGTGATTCGTTGTTGCGGTTAGAGGTTAATAAATAGTTATAATAATCTCTAATTTGGTTAAATAAGGGTGATATTTCTTTAAATAATTGTGTTTTTTTGGCATTAATTTCTTTTTCGTCGGTGGGATTTGATGCGTTTTTGGGGTAATATTGATATTTGAAGGGGTTGGTTAGTGAATTAGGGGTTAAGTTTTGTTGCTCGATTAAGGTCTTAAATTCTTGTGTTTGCATAAAGTTATTAATTCTTTCGAGGGCGAGATTGAAGGTTTTAATTCCTCTTATTTCCATATAAACATCAATAATATCAAAATCGCAACAACATTTCCAACAATGAATTTTGTTGTCTGAAGTTATTTGGCAACAAGTTGGGTTTTGGCCTTGATGGATGGGGCAGGGGAAACGATATTTAATGTTGAAGTTTGGGGATATAATGTTTAGTTTTTTTAATAAAACTGACATGGGGAATTGTGTTTGAATGTGTTTTATTTTATTTTGATAATTCATTTATTTTACTCCTGTTTTTTTACTTATTAATAAGTTTCTATTTGATAAGGTAAAATATAACCTATTTCTTGAAAGGTTTGGGTGGTTAGTTCGAAGTGATAAATTAAGGTTTTTTTAGTTCCACTACGATTTTTTTTGATGCATATTTCGATTATTTTTTGATTTTCGTTGTCCTTCGATTCTAAATATAGTTGATTTAAAGTTGAATTATATATATTGATGGGTTTTTCTTTGTCTTTGGATAGTTTGGGTTGGAATTCAGT
>NZ_BBIY01000052.1:0-4321 GCF_000744065.1 'Chrysanthemum coronarium' phytoplasma | reverse complement strand
ATTTTTTAAAAGAAAAACAATTAGAAGAAGAAGAAATAACAAGTTATCATGAAGCAGGACATACTCTTATAGCTCTTTTATATCCTGAAAATTTTCAAGTTCCTTACGTTACAATTAAACGTACTCAAAGAACCTTGGGACATACTTCTTGCAAAGTTTTAAAATCTGATCCCAAAACAGAAACACTCCTTAATTTTGGAGGAACTGCTGCTGAAAACATTTTAGCCAAAAACCATCAAATGAAACGTTTACAAGTAGGAAAAGGCTCTGGTTCTGACCATAATAGTGCTAAACATAACTTAAATAAATTCTCTCCTTATCCTCAAAAAGATTTTAATGCCTTTTTACAAAAAACAGAACATTTATTACAAAATAATAAAGATGCCTTAGATGAAATAGCACGTAAATTATTAATTAAAAAAACTTTATCTCAAAAATATTTAGATGAAATTACTAAAAAATATCCTTTAAAAAAAAGTTAAAATAAATAAGATTTATAATTTTCTAATAATAAAATGTTTGAAATAAAAAAGCCCTTTTGTTGAAGGGCTTCCTTTTTGAGTTATTATAATATTTTTGCACTTTTTACAACTAATATAAAAGTCAATATTTTTGAATAATCAAGTATTTTTAGTAGCTCAAATTAACAAATTACTAAAAATTGCCTTTTTCAAATTACAAAACAACAAAAAAATAAAAAAGTTAGCAAAAAATAACATAATATTAAAAAAAATGATAAAATAAAATAGTAAGTATAATTTTTTTAGTTTTGTCATCTTTTATTTTGGTTGTTAAAGCCCTATTTCACTAAGCTTTTAATTTTAAAAGTTTACTTTCATTTGTAAAGTTTGCTTTAAAAAATAAAAAAATTAAAGCCATAAATTGTGCCATCCAACAAATACAGAAATAAAAGTTATCCAAAAAAATATTGGGAGGAAAAATATTAGCAAAATTTTAGCCATCAATTAAACAACTATTTATAATAAATCAAATAATAATTTGAAATATTTTTACAAAAAACTTATTATTTGCATTTTCATTTATTTGCTATCTATGCTATCTACACTTTTTACTAATTTTACCAAAAATATTTATTTCTTAATTCAAAAATAACTTTTTGACAATATTAACAATATTAAAATTAAAAAAGCTAAAATTAAAAAAATAAATTAAAAAAGAAAGAATGGAAAAAGGTTTTTTAAATGAGCAACTATATCAACAAATTGCGCCAAAAAATTGGGAAAGACCCTTTATTTTCTCCTGGGGCTTCCGTTATTGTTTATGAAAATAATAAATATTTATTGCAATTCCGCAAAGATTTTAATGTTTGGGGACTTCATGGTGGAGCAATGGAATTAGGAGAAACTGGAGCTGATGTTTGCGTAAGAGAACTAGAAGAAGAAACAGGTCTTAAAGCTTTAGAAATTCATCCCTTTCGTACCTATTGTGGAAAACATTTTGTTATCAATTATCCTAACGGAGATGTTGTCTATCCAGTTGTTATGGCTTTTGTAGTAACTAAAACACAAGGAAAATTAAGCCCACAAGATGATGAAGTTGCTGAACTAAAATGGTTTGATGAGGCCTCTTTGCCAATGGATGCTATGATGGAAATTGACAAAACCTTTTTAAAAGATTTTTTGCAACACAAAAACCAAACCCAACCTCAAACATACAAAACTAAATTTTGTCAGACAAAATATCTTTGCTAAGAAAAAAATTAAAATATATTCCAAATTATTACATTCAAAATAATTATAAATTGAAATAATTATAAATTGAAATAATTATAAATTGAAATAATTATTAATCCAAATTATTAAAAAATTCTATAGGTCGCATTTATTGTTCAAATTTTTAAAGCAATTTTTAAAACCACAAAATAAATTGTTTTAACTAAAAAAAGACTATCTAATGGCGGTAGTCTTTTTTTCATTTTTCCCTCGCGCACTTTTTGCTTTTTTTCGCCACCACCACCAAATCCGCAAATAAAGCCACAAACAGCAAAAAATAATTAAATGATGTCAACAAACCACTAAATATATGTTAAAATAAATAATAATGGGATTGCAAATAAGGGCTTTTGCTGCCCAATTATTTTCATTTTTCCCCTCCAATTACTTTGGTTTCACACTAAAATTGTTAATTTTTGTTTTTTCACTCAGGTTTTTGATAAAAATTAACATTATTTTATTTTCATTGCGCTTTCACCTCACTTCATTTTATTTTCATTTTTTAATATTGAACCAAAGTAAGAATTGTTGAAATACGAACCAACAACCCGCAATTACAAATTCAAAAACTAAAAAATATAAAGGATTAAAACGATTATGTTAAATTTTTTAAAAAAAATATTTAATTCTTCCAAAAAAGCTTTAAGAAAAGCTAGAACCATAGCTAATAAAGTACAAAATTTAGAAGCCCAAATGGCTTTATTAGATGACAAAGATTTTGCCACAAAAACCGCAGAATTAAAAAAACTCTTTCAAGAAGGAAAAACCCTTAACCAACTGCTGCCCGAAGCCTATGCTCTTGCCAAAGAAGCTACCAAAAGAGTAACAGGACTTACTCCTTATTACGTTCAAATTTTGGGCGCTGTAATTTTGCATCAAGGAAATATTTCTGAGATGAAAACTGGGGAAGGAAAAACCCTTACTGCCATCATGCCTGCTTATCTTAACGCTTTAAGTGGTAACCCCGTTCACATTGTTACAGTCAATGAATACCTAGCTAAAAGAGAATTTGAAGGTAGCATCGGTGATGTTTTTCGCTTTTTGGGAATGACAGTAGGACTTAATACCAAAGACAAAGACCGCGCACAAAAACAACAAGCCTATTTATGTGATATTCTCTACACTACTAACAGTGAATTAGGGTTTGATTATTTAAGAGACAACATGGAAATTGAAGCTTCCAATTTGGTAATGAAACGCCCTTACAGTTATGCTATTGTTGATGAAGTAGACTCTATTTTAATTGATGAGGCAAGAACGCCTTTAATTATTTCCCAAAGTGTCAAAGAAACTAAGAATTTATACAAAGAAGCACAACGTTTTGTTCGCACCCTTAAAAATAGCCATTATCTTATTGAATTAGAAACTAAAACAATTGAACTTACCGAAGAAGGAATTACCAAAGCTGAAAACTTTTTCCAAATTGATAATTTATACAACGTAGAACACGCCTCTTTGCTCCACCATGTCAAAAACGCCCTTAAAGCAGCTTTTACGATCCACAAAGACAAAGATTACTTAGTTGATTACAAAGATGGACAAGTTCTAATTATTGATCAATTTACTGGACGTGCTTTGCCAGGACGCCAATTTAGCGACGGTCTTCACCAAGCATTAGAAGCCAAAGAAGGAGTATTAATTAAAGAAGAAGCTTCCATTGGAGCTACTATTACTTATCAAAATTTTTTCCGTCTTTATCACAAATTATCAGGGATGACAGGAACTGCCAAAACCGAAGAAGATGAATTTAGAGACATTTATAACATGGAAGTTATCGAAATTCCTACCAATGTTCCTATGATAAGAATTGACGAGCCCGATTTTATTTTTGTTTCTTTAAAAGAAAAATACGACGCTTTAATTGAAGAAATAACTTCTCGCCACAAAAAAAGACAACCCATTTTAATTGGGACAACTACAGTAGAAGTTTCTGAAATTATTTCTAAAAAATTAAAAAAACATTCCATTAAACACGAAATTCTAAATGCCAAAAACCACTCTAAAGAAGCAGACATCATTGCTAAGGCAGGACTTAAAAATGCAGTTACTATTGCTACTAATATGGCAGGACGTGGAACTGATATTCGTTTAGGCGAAGGGGTTAAAGAATTAGGCGGACTTGCTGTTTTAGGTACTGAAAGACACGAATCACGAAGAATTGATAACCAATTAAGAGGACGTGCTGGACGTCAAGGCGACCCTGGTTATTCACGTTTTTTTATTTCTAGCGAAGATGAACTTGCCCAAAGATTTGGTGGCACTAGAATAGAAAAAATTATTTCTTTGCTCCAAAAAATAAGCGATTGTGAAACTAAAACTTCATCTAAAATGGTGACTAAATTTTTTACCAAAATACAAAAAAAAGTAGAATCTTCCAATTTTGACTATCGTAAATACCTCTTAAAATATGATGATATTTTACGTATTCAAAGAGAAATTATCTATAACCAAAGAAAAGAAATTCTAGTTAGCAATAGAGTAGAACAAATCGTTCAAGATTTAATGCAAAAGACCCTTAATAAAGCTATTTTGCCATATTTTACTAACAACCCTACCCAATGTCAAACCCAAACTTTAATTACTTTTTT
>NZ_BBIY01000053.1:0-4030 GCF_000744065.1 'Chrysanthemum coronarium' phytoplasma | reverse complement strand
TGTTTGTTAATTTTTTTGTTTGTTATATAATTATAGGTAGTTCATGTCATCTACATTTTGCCTTTATATAGTGTTTTGCGATTTGAATCCGTTTATAAAAATTATAAAAAATAAAAAAAGGATGATGATATTGTGTCTTTTTGGGAAAAATTTTTCAACATAACAAAACAATTTGCTTTTTTTAATACTTTCTTTATGGGTATTCTTTCTGGTGTTATTTTAAGCTCTTTTATTTATTGTCTTCTTTCTTTGCGTAGTGTGAAAAAAACTTTAGCAGCTCATAGACTAGAAAAAACAGATGTTAGTCAACAAGAAATAATTAAATTAATTGAAGCTAAGAAAAAAGATTTCAAAGAAAAAATGAAAAAAGATAAAGGAAATTTTGGGCATTTTTTGATAACTTCTATCCAAGAATTAATTTTAGAAATCTCAAGCCAATTTTATCCCAGCTCCAAATATCCCTATCTGGAACTTACCATTGATGAAAGTCTTATTTTGATTTTTTACATAAATCAAAGATTTGACAAAGTATTTCAAAACAAAATTTTGAGAATGTTTCGCAAAATGACTTTAAAAAGAATCTTTGTAATTAGAGAAATAGTTGTTAAAAAAAACATGATTCAAAAGTATCAAAAAGTTACCAAAGTAACTAATACTTTTAATAATATCAGAAATTTTTTCAATCCTTTTCATTGGTTTAAAAAAATAATTTTTGACAAACCCTTAGAACTTATTTATCATCAAATAGGAGTTTCTTTGATTGCAATTACAGGCGAAGAAGTTTATAAAATTTATAGTAAAAAGATTTTTGAAACTGAAGAAGACCTCGAAAAAGATCTACAAAAAGTTTTAGATACTATCTCTAAAGTAAGTGCAGATCAAAGCGAAAAAGAGTAATTTACTTAACAAAAGAAATAGGTTTAACAATGAAAACATTTAATTGGTTTCCTGGTCATATGAAAAAAACTTTTGACCAAATTAAAAATAATTTATCTTTGGTTGATATTGTTTTAGTAATTTTGGATGCAAGAATTCCTCTTTCAAGCCTCAATTCTCAAATTTTTTCTTTAATTAACCAACGCCAAAAACCCCTCCTTATTTTGCTAAATAAATTTTCTTTAACTGATCCTTGTAAAATCAATAATTTTATCGCTAATTATCACAAAAAACAAATTCCTGTTTTAACAATTGATGCTATCAAATCCCCTAAACTTCAAGAAATATATCAAAAAGCTTTAACAACAATCAAAGCCAAAAATCCCCTTTTTAAATCTAGAAGAATAGCAACCCAAACTCCCAACATTAAAGCTATGATTGTAGGAACTCCCAATGTTGGCAAATCAACTTTAATTAACAGTTTTGCCCAAAAAAAAGTTTTAAAAACAGCTAATTTAGCAGGCACTACCAAACGCATTCAATGGATTGACATTGCTAAACCCAATATCCAGTTTTTGGATACTCCAGGAGTTTTGTGGCACAATTTTTCTGATCCTCGCATAAGTTTGGCATTAGCACTTGCAGGCTGCTTTAAAGATTCCATTTTACCTTTAGAAAAATTAGGTATTCACGCACTTTGCTATCTTATAAAACATTATGGTACCAATTTGCAAAAACGCTTCAATTTAGACCAAAATGACTTATCTAACCCTAATTTAGTTGATATTATCGGACAAAAAAGAAATATTTATACTAAAAATCAAAAAGTTGATCAATCTAGAGTTTATCAAATGTTATTGCAAGAAATAAGGCAAGGTAACTTAGGGAAATTAAATTTTGACTTAGATGTTTTATCTCTCTTTGAAAAACTTTTCTAAAACCCAACCAACCACCAAACCAAAAAATAGAAACGCAAAACAATTAATTACCCAAACTAACCATATCTTTTAATTGAGGGAGCCCAAAAAATGAAATCAAAAGTTATTATAGTAGAATCTCCTGCTAAAACCAAAACTTTAAGCCGTTTTTTAAATGACGAATTTTTAATTTTATCTTCCAAAGGTCATATTAGAGATTTGTCGCTAAAAGGAAAAGACAGAATGGGAATTGACATCGAAAAAGGATTTATTCCTAAATACAGCATTATCAAAGAAAAAGACAATATCGTAGAAACTCTTATCCAAAAAACTAAAGGCAAAGAAGTGCTATTAGCAACCGATCCTGATCGCGAAGGAGAAGCAATTGCTTGGCATTTATCACAAATTCTTAATTTAGACCCCCAAAAAACTAATAGAATTGTTTTTCGAGAAATTACCAAAGAAGCAGTCTTAAAAGCTTTGCAACAACCTCGCAAAATCGATGAACTATTAGTGTTTTCACAAGAAACTCGCAGAATGCTAGACCGTATTATTGGGTTTAAACTGTCGCGTTTGGTAAGGAGACTCAAATCACAATCAGCAGGAAGAGTGCAATCAGTTGCCCTTAAATTAATTGTTGATTTAGAAGAAAAAATAAAAGCTTTTGTCCCTGAAGAATACTATATTATTACTGCTTTTTTTAAAGACTTTCAAGCAGAATACCAAAATCCTTACAAAGGCAAAACCAAAGCCAAAGAAGCTTTTAAAATTGTCCAACAAATCACAGATAAACCCTTTTTAGTTAAAGAATTAAAACAAAAAGAAGCCAAACAATCACCCAAACCACCCTTTATTACATCTACCCTGCAACAAGAAGCCATCAACAGCCTACATATGACTTCTAATCAAGTTATGAGGGTTGCTCAAAAACTTTATGAAGGAGTTGATATTTTAGGTGAATCTATAGGGTTAATTACTTATATGAGAACAGATTCGCAAAGACTTGCAGACAGCTTTGTTAAAGATGCTCAAAAATTAATTAAAACACAATATGGCAAAGAATATTTAGGCACTTACAAAACCAATAAAAAAACTCAGTCGCAAGACGCTCACGAAGCTATAAGACCCACTGATTTATCCAAAACGCCCGAAATCCTAGTCCCTCATCTTGATAAATACGAAAATAAACTCTATAAACTTATTTATCAAAGAACTTTGGCTTCTTTAATGACACCTGCCATATTTCAAAAAACCCAAGTTTTTTTTGAAGTTGCAAACCATCTTTTTTTAACTGAAGGTTTGATAAAAACTTTCGATGGCTATCAAAAAATTTTGCAAGATGGCACCAAAGACAAAATTATTCCTTCCTTTAAATTAAATGAAACTTATTTGCCTCAAGAAATCCAAAATTTACAAAAATTTACTAATCCTCCAGCACGCTTTTCTGAAGCCACTTTGATTAAAACTTTAGAAAAACTAAATATTGGAAGGCCTTCTACTTACTCTCAAATCATTTTTACCCTCAAAAAAAGAATTTATGTTGATTTAGTAGAAAAACGTTTTGTTCCTACCGAACAAGGAATTTTGACTGCTAAAAACTTAGAATTGTTTTTCAAACAAATTATTGATGTTAAATATACTGCCAAAATGGAAGAAAATTTAGATAAAATCTCTTCAGGATTAGTTAATAATAAAGAATTATTGCAAGAATTTTATGATGCTTTCAAACAACTTTATCAAATAGCCGATCAAAAATTAGAAAAACCAAAAGATATCGAAACCGATCAAAAATGTAATTTATGCAATGCCCCTTTACTCATTAAAAAAGGACGCTATGGTAATTTTTTAGGTTGCAGTCGCTTTCCTGAATGTAAAAATATTGTTTCTTTAAAAGAAAAATCAAGTTCTGTAGAAACAAATCCTTCTATGCAAACCGATCAAAAATGTAATTTATGCAATGCCCCTTTACTCATCAAAAAAGGACGCTATGGTAATTTTTTAGGTTGCAGTCGCTTTCCTGAATGTAAAAATATTGTTAAAATTAAAAAAACTTAAGTTTTTTCGATGAAAAACATAAAAAATTTATTTTATATTTACAATATTTTCAAGTCATTCATATAACAAAAAAGACTATCAATCGATAGTCTTTTTTAATTTATGAATTTATTTAAAACTTTTTGGTTGCTTTTCTTTTTTTAATTTATATACAAAACGAACACATACAAAAACCATAAACA
>NZ_BBIY01000054.1:0-3736 GCF_000744065.1 'Chrysanthemum coronarium' phytoplasma | reverse complement strand
TAACAGCTGCACCTGTGGTTAAAGTTACGACTGCGATATCTTTAACTAATTTATTATCATCGTTATCATAATTTGAATTCCAATCAAATTGATATTGGGCTTCTTCTTGTTTTTTTGTTCTTTGTTTTGTTTTTTGTTTTTGGATTCTTTTAATTGCTTTAAATGTTTTAAAGCATTAATTAATCCAATTATATTATTAACTTTATTAGTATCATGGATATATTGAGTTTGATATTGAGATTGGGTTTCAACTTTATTTTTATCTTGAATTGATTTAAATAATTTAGGTAATCTTAAACCTAAAAGAAATAAGATAATTAGAAGAATGATAACAATGAAGATAATCCAAAGATTTAATATTAATTTTCTTTTCTTATTCATAATTAATAAGTTTTTACTTTTTTAATTGTTCCATCTGGGTTGTAATATGTTGATTTAAGTAATTTGGAATCATTGTATTCATTAATTTCTTTAATTGTTTTGCCATCTTCATAAAAATGAGTTGATTTATTCATAATCCCTGTATTTTGGTTGAACTCATGGATATTTGTAATTTTTTTACCATCATCTTGATAATAAATTTTATGAGGATATTTAAGAGTTAATTTATCAACTTCTTTGTCAATCTTATTCAAAATAGCATTATATGTTTCTTGTTCTTGTTGTGAAAAAGATTGAATAGGTTTAGCCTCTACTGGTTGATTAAACGATTGTTGGGATTGTTTTGGTTGTAAAAATAATAATAAAAGTATTAAAAGACCAATAACAGATACTGATATAAACAATCCCCAAACGATAAAGATAAATTTTTTATTTTTTTTCATATCTAAAACCTACTTTTTTAATTATATTTTGTTTTTTTTGTAAATTAAGTTTGTATTCTAAATCTGATATTTTTTTATTTAATTGTTTTAATTCATCTAAATTAGAATTATTAGTTTCAACTGGTTGTTTTGATTCTGATTTGGGAGTAAATAAATATTTTAATAATAGTATAAAATAATATAATCCTAAAACAAAAAGTTTAATGGGCTTATAAATAGTCAATCTTATTATTTGCTTAACAATACTAAAAATAGAACCCATAAAAGCTAAAATAGTAATGAAGATTAAAATATAAAGGATAGACAAAATAAAATGCCAAATTATTCCTAAACTATTTGGTATATTGACTAAACTAAAATTAACATTTCTGATGGCAATAATGTTGTTAAAAATATTCTTTAAAAATGTTATAATAAAGATAACATAGTCATTTATTTTTGAAATAAATATGTCTATGTTTGAAATAGATATTTGCATGAATAATGCATCCTTTCATGATAGTTATATAAATCTTTTTGCTTATCAGGGCTTTGATTTATATAACTATTTTTTTTTATATTTGAGTGCCTTTGCTGCGTTAGGCAGTAAAGGAGTAATGAGAATATAAAAATATTTATTTTAATGTGGGCTTAATATAATGAAAATGACCCTACATATACGCACATGTCCGAACGTATACATAGAGTCATTAATTATTTTAACATATAAAAATGTTAAACTCTTATTAATTTGTATTTTTGGACATGTGAATACACTTATATTATATCAAAAAACCTAGTAAAATACACATAAAAAGATTAAGAATCTTTATCTAAATCTATTTTTAAAACTTTATAAATCTCCTCTTTTGCTTCTTTTTTAGTTAATTCTTTTATTTGAAAATCATTTAATAAATTATTAGGTTTTTTTTCTATTAAATTATATTCCATTTTTACTGGATTCCAAACTTTAAAAGTAATATATTTTGAATCTATTTTAATATGAAACTTACAACGACGTTTTAATTGAGTAATACTTTCATCTTTGTTGAAAATATCATCAAAAAAATCATCAATACTTTTAACAGTAGTAATAATAATTAATTTACATTCTAACACTTTATTTTTATAACGACTCTTAACTGATGATGCAGTATTATTATCTAACATCTTTAATAAATCAGACAAAACTAGGCAATAAGAACGTAGGTCATCTAAAATAATACATTCCTCACCGCAATAATCATCTAAAATATCATTACTACCAGATGAAACATAAGCATTATAACCTTTATCTTTGGCTATTTTTTTGGCAAGAGTAGATTTACCTGAACCACTCATACCAGTTATAAAAACACATTCCATTTGTCTAACTTTCTTTTTTAAATCTCTAATTCTAAACTTAAATGCTTTTTCTATTGCAGCAGAATAGATATTATTTTCTAGAATATTAATATTATCATTTATATTGTATTCTTTAATTTCTCCTGAATCTATTTTAAGTAAAATATCTTTTAAGCGAGCATCCATTTTATATTTTCTGTTAAAAATATCTTGTTGAGCCTCGCTTTTCCAATCAAAATTACTAACTACTTCTTTTTCATCATATTGATATTTATCAGAACGATTAGCATGAATCATATACATTAAGGCATCACTAAATCTACCTTTAATTTTAGATACAAAATTTTCTTGGGTATTAAACCATTGAGATATATGTTTTGTATCATATGAATTATTAAATCTTAAATATATATGGTAATGAGGATCTTTTATATCTCCTACTTTTTTACCATTTAATTGAGCCTCTTTATCATTTTGATAAATATCTTTATCATGTAAAATATAGGCATAATTTTGAATAGCTTTTTTTTAGATTCTAAAATATTTTCTATTTTGGTTTTAGTAATTAAATTACTATTAATAACAATTTCGCAAACTTTTAATTTCATTTTATTAATTCCTTTTAATATTTTTAATGGACTCACAAGCAACTACTCCTTTACGTCTTCACGTAAAGGCGTTGGGTTCGTTCTCGCTACTCCTTACCTGATAGTTCACAGGTAAGGCGCGAGATAAATTATCCAATATTATTATAACATAATTAAAACAACTTATACAACCAAAATAGACTATAAAAACGGTTGTAAAAAATTAATTTTAAAAATTATAAAACCAAGGAAAAACATGGCTTTTTTATTTTTTTATGCAACCAATTCCCCGCCATAGAGACAAGCCCTCTATGGCAGGGAAATGCTGAGGATTTTATATATTTTACAACCTATATATATATAAGGTGAGCCAAAAACAATTAAAACCAAGGAAATACCTAACAAATTAGGGTATAAAAATGACCCTACATATAAAAGTTTGCGAAAAATATATGCAGAGTCATTAATAATTTTAACAAATTTATATATTATAAAAACCCCTAAATCCCCAAAGGGGACTTTATAGGAGGGGTTTAATAGGTTAATTGTAATGTTCTTCGGCTGGCCGCCTAGTTCGCTCTGCTCGTCTTTGAATACTTTTATACTTAATTTAATTTAAAATTGAATATAGATATAAAATAAGGCGTTTTAGAGGTATTATAAAATTGATAAATTGATTAAAATTAACATTCCGCGCAATTGAGATTTTATATTTTTAAAGCCCCTAAACTAATAGGGGCTTATATTATTTATTTTTGTTATCTAAAAAAATAACTCTTTGAACAATAACTTTAGTTGAGGTTTTATTTTCTCCATCACTATTAGTATATCTTTCAACTGATAAAGATCCTTCTACATATATTTTAGAACCTTTATGAAGATACATAAACATATTGTCTGCTTGGTTTCTAAAAATAACGCATGGAATAAAATTAACTTTATCTTTGATATTAACTGCTATACTAAAATCTAATTTAGTTATTTCACCCTCATTAGTATTAA
>NZ_BBIY01000055.1:0-3514 GCF_000744065.1 'Chrysanthemum coronarium' phytoplasma | reverse complement strand
AAAAACAATTATTTAATTTTCTTGATGGTAATTACATTTGTGTTTATTTCATGTTTCTTATCAGCATTTATTCCAAGTGCTTTTGCAGATGACAAAAAAGATCCAAAAGAAAAAACAACTCCTGTATCTGAATCACCACAATCACAAGGACCAAAATTAGGGGTAGTAAATTATGATTTAATTCAAAGCATTCAAGATTCTTTAAATACAAAAACATCATTATCATGTTCTCGCGTGGCTTACAAAACAAAATTATATTTAAAAGTCAAAAATCCTAAATCTCAATCTGAAGTTGGAGAACTTATAGAGTTTCTATATTCTAGCATTTTAGGAGTTGATCATTGGGAAGATGTAGAAGTAGACAGTTTTGAAAAATGCACATATGATGATGATAATACAAAAGCAAGTTTAATAAGTATATTAACAACTGTTTTTAAAGAAGCTAAAACACTTTTATCCAATGTAGATGAATCTTGTATGCCTTTAGTAGAACAATTAAGTGATAAACTTTTTGCAAGTTGGATACAAGATACAATAAAGAATCTTTGGCCAAATAACTAAAGATTAATAAAAAAATATTAAAATTATAAATTAAATTATTGAAAACAACCATTTACGGCATTCCCGTAAATGGTTTTTATTTTATCAATTTCATTTCACAAAAATATCAAAAAACAATAATTATGTAAAAAAAAACCATCACCAAACAAATAATGTGTTATAATAAAGACATTAAAACTTAAATGAAATATTTTTTCTTTTGAAAAACATTAATAAATTCAATAACTATTAAATTAACTAATTCACAAAATGAATTTTAAAAAATATTATGAAATTTATTATCTTACATCAAAACCAAAGAAAATAACAAATAATTTAAGTAAAATTGTATAAAATTATATCAAAAAATACAATTAAATATACAAAAAAGGAAGAAACTGTGGAACGATCCTATGAAAAACTGCTATAATTTATTTATAAATAATCTACCCTCATATTGGAATGTAATTTGTACTACTATAATCCTTGCTTTTTTAGGAACATTAGGGGCTTTTTTGTTATCTTTATGGCTCCTTTATATCAAAGGAATCAGAAAAAAGAAACGGATAAGATTTTATGAGAGATATTTTTACAAAACAATAGATATTATCTTATATTTTTATATCTTTTTTGTTAAAAGTGTCCCTATGATGTTACAAGCAATGCTTTTTTTTTATGGACTTAGAAGAACTGGTTGTTTTGAATGGTTAGAACCTTTTCAAGCCGCACTATTTATCCTTATTTTTAATTCTTGCGCTATGTTAGCAGAATTTATGATTAAAAATATGTCCTTTTTTGACCCTGGTCAAATTGAGGCATCCCTAGCTTTAGGAATGACTCGCAAGCAAGCTTTTAAACGCGTTATATGTCCTCAAGTAATCCATCAATCTTTACTGCGAATTATCAATGAATTTATTCTAAATATCAAAGATATTTGTGTTTTTTATGTAATTACAGTTGTAGATATTTTTACTTTTAGCAAAAACAATTATAGAACATCAAATAATTTTGGTTTTTTAATCAACGCATCTTTAATATATATAATTTTAATTTTCATCTCTTCTTATCTTTTAAAAAAATTAGAAACCAAATTAGGTAACAAAAATGCATAATATCATCGAAATTACAAATCTCCAAAAAAAATATGGAACTAAAGTTGTTTTAAAAGACATTAATTTAAAAATCAAACAAAACGAAATTATTACTTTAATAGGGGCTTCAGGAGCTGGTAAATCTTCTCTTTTAAGATGTCTTAATTTATTGGAAGAACCTGATTTTGGCACTATTTTATTTGAAGGCACAAATATCTTAAATCCAAAATATAATGTGTATAATTTAAGAAAAAAAATTGGCATGGTTTTTCAACATTTCAATTTATTTGCCCACAAAAATGTCTTGAATAATTGCACTTTGGCACTCACAGAAGTATTTAAAAAAAGCAAAGAAGAAGCACAAACAATAGCACGCGAAAAATTACAAAAAGTAGGACTCTTAGATGTATCATCTCAAAGCATTCAAACACTTTCAGGAGGACAAAAACAACGGGTTGCAATTGCAAGAGCCTTATGTATGAATCCAGAAATAATTTTATTTGATGAACCTACCGCTTCTTTGGATCCACAATTAACTAAAGAAGTTCTTGATATTATGACTAATTTAACTCATGAAAAAATAACTATTATTTTAGTAACTCATGAAATTGCATTTGCTCAAAAAATTTCTGATAGAATTGTTTTTATGGCAGATGGCATAATTTTAGAAGAAGGAACTCCACAACAAATACTTAACAACCCTCAAAGTGATAAATTAAAAACTTTTCTCAAAGATGCTTCTTTTAATAAATACAAATGATTCAAAAATAATAAATTTAAAATAAGCAAGCCAAAAAGAAAAACTATAATCAAAAAAAAATATTAAATAAGGCGTTTTAATAAAAACAAGTAAATAACAAAAGTGATAATTTTATAATTGACTAAATAAATATTATAATTATAATTTTTTTAATTACAAAAACTTTTATTAATAAAAAATATAATCCCAAAAGAGGTAATAAAATGAAACAGAATAAAAATTTAATTATTAGTTTAGTTGTTGGTGCTTTTGTAATTTTAGGCATAATAGGAGGAATTGTATGGTGGCAACTAACAAAAGATAAAACAACTACTCAAACCACCCCAACCGAAGAAATTGCATTAAATGGCGATTTAGTAGTAGGAATGGAACTTGAATACGCTCCTTTAGAATGGGTTACTATGGGAAACAACGAACAATACAAAGACCAAATACATCCTATTCAAGGAAAAAAAAATGGATTTGCTTGTGGTTATAATGTAGCAATTGCTAAAAAATTAGCTAAAAAGTTAAGTAAAAAATTAATTATTAAAAAAATAGATTTTGATGGATTATTTAATGCTTTAACAAGCAATGAAGTAGATTTAGTTATTGCAGGACATACCAAAACCCCTGAAAGAGAAGAAACAGTTGCTTTTTCAGACCCTTATCATTTTGGATCAGTTAAAGTTATCTTACAGAAAGATTTAGAAGTAAACAATCTTGCAGATTTAAAAGAAAAAAAAATAGCTTACCAAAAAGATTCTGCACACGAAAAAAAAGCAAAAATGATAAGCGATCATACTCAAGAATTACAAGATTTAAATGCTTTTAATTTAGGATTGCTAGCAAAAACAATTGATGGTTATATTTTAGAATCTGATGTTGCAGAATTATTTATATCAAAAAATCCAACATTAGCAAAATCAGTTCCAAAAATCGATAACCAATTAATGGAAAAAACCAAAGAATATTATGACTCAAACCCTCAACTTACAAAAGAAGAATGCCAAACTTTCCAAAACACCAAACAATCACATATAGCAATCAAAAAAGAAAATGAAAAATTAACAAAAGAGGTCAATAAAGCATTAGAAGAACTACATTTTACACAAGATAACCAAACAACTCAAGCATTAAAATT
>NZ_BBIY01000056.1:0-3469 GCF_000744065.1 'Chrysanthemum coronarium' phytoplasma | reverse complement strand
AACTGAATGATAAATTTATATTAGCAAAAAAATGTTTTGCGGTTTTCATCCTTTCCGTGTAGATGTGTTGTGTGATGTTTGAGTCTTCAAAATTTTTATCTAAAATAACATCTAATGGAGTTTTGGTTAGGTGGGCTAACAAACGACTTAAATTTTCTTCTAATGTCATTTCATAAGAAAAAACCAACATATGAGGATAGCAAGAATTTTCTTGGTGTTTGGTTTTGGTGATATCTAAAAGAAGATTGTAAACAAAAGTTGTTTTTCCTAAACCAGTATAGCCCCCAATTGTAATGATTTGGCCTTTTTTAAATCCCTTAGTGGCTTGATTGATTCCTTTAAAAGTTTCTGATAAACGGTAATATTCTTCTTGGATTTTTTGTTTTGCTTGGTTGTCGGTATCAAAAAATTCAGGGTGTAAAAAGGCCATTTGGTTTAAATTGAAGAGAGTTTGGTCGGATTTGTGGGGGATTGAAGAAATAAAGATTCTTAATTTATCAAAAATTTCTTGGTAATATAAATTTTTGTGGTATGGGTCTTGGTTTTCGTATGTGGGGCTGATAATTTTTATTAATTTTTGAAATAGTTTTTCTTGGGTGTAAGTGTGTTTAAGATTGTCTAACACATGAGTGTTGTTTTGGTTATTAAAATCATCATTCAAATAATTTAATGATTCCAAAGTGAATTTATCTTTTGGGAAATTAGTTTGTAGATATGTTAGTAATTCTTGGATAATAACGGATTTGGTAGTAATTTTGTCAAATGGATGAGTTGTTTGTTTTTCTAAAAACAAATATTTAAAAGCTGAAAATATTTTTGTATTTTGAGGGGTAAGCAGAGTTTTGGGGTTGATTATTTGACAGTAAAGGTTCAACTTTTCCCATTGGCCTTGTTCGATATAAGTTATTAATTGTTGTAAAGCGCGTTGTTCGTTAGTTAATTGATTCATTTTTTACTCCTTGGTTATTATTTTTTAATTATATTGATATTAGAAAAGGGGATAAATTTGTTGGTAAGTAAGTTTTGTAAGAATTTATTGGCTGAATCAGAAAATAAGTTAATTACTTGATTAATTCCTTGAACTTTGCCTTGATTGATTTTTTTGTTTAATCTTTGGGTTTCCGTTTCGTTATTAGTTAATAGATAGAATTCAAATCGTGTATCTAGTTTTTTTAATTGTTGACCTTCTATCATGGCTTGTTTATAGCGGTCTCGGAGGCAGGTTTTGAAATTGAAGGCCATTATTCGTTTGGTTTTAGTGAATAAAACCAAATCGAATTTAATGTCAGGTATGAAAAATAAATGTGATTGGGGGTATAAATGGGTGATTCCTTTATTGTTTAGATATAACAAAATTAAATATTCATTGATTTTACCACGGATTGATTTTTGACTTTGTGAATTGTAGTGGTTGTTTTGGAGATATTCGTTTAGGAGATTGTGGGTTTGTGTCATATACTCATTAAATGGTTGGTTGAATAATGAGGGTTGGATTATAAGTTTGGTGATGTCAACACATAAAGATTGGTGGTTAAAAACATTGATATTGTTGAAATGTAAATTATTTAATTGATTCATTTGATTATTCCTTTCTAAATAAAAAAAAGACTCTTGGTTAGAGTCTTTTGGGGTTTTTGAAATTTATTTTTTTAGTACGCCAGCGGATAGTGCCATCTTTTTTAATAGTTTTTATTTTTCCGTTATTATAATGGATGTATAAATTACCGTTTTTACAAATTTTCTTAATTATTATTGACATTTGATATTTCTCCTATTTTTTTGATTATTTGTTTTGTGTTGGATTTCCAAGTTTTGGGTTCCATTGCATTTAAAATAATTTGGGGACCTAGTTTTTTGTTTAAAAACTCTTGAAAACCTTTTTCTACTTGATAAAAATATGATAATGGGCTTGTTTCAATAACATCGAGTATTTGATTAGTTTGATTTGCTTTGCGGTTTAGCCCTGTTTGTGGGTCGATTTTTAAATAAACTGTTAAATTTGGTTTAATAAATAATTTAGTTAAATTGTTAAAAAAATAATATTTTTTATCAATTCGATTAGGATATACGCGATAGGCGAAATTAGAGCCTAACCAACGGTCAACTAAAATGATTTTGTTTGTTTCTAAGTGGGGTTTGATGAGTTCTTCTTGGGTTTGAATCATATTGGCGAAACTTAAAAAATATCTAGTTAAATTGTGTAATTTGTTATGCGTTAAAAATGTTTCGCGTATGGATTCCCCAATTGTAGAACTTCCTAATCCGCGAATAACGATTACTTCTTTTCCTTGTTTTTTTAATCCGTGCTTAACGCTTTTTATTAAACCTGTTTTTCCGCTACCGTCTAGTCCTTCGAATATAATTAATTTCATTGTAATTCTCCTTTTAATCTAATTTTGGGTATAAAAAAAGACCTTCAATTTGAAGGTCTTATTTGTGATTTAGTTTGGTTAATTGTTTTAAATAAATTGTTTGTGATAATTCTTTTTTTGTGTTATGTAGTAATTCTAAATATTTTTTACTGTCTTTAATCATTTTATTAATGAAGTTATTATCTTGGTAAATGCGAACTACATGATAATTTGTGTCATTAAAATAAATTAAAAAATAAGCGAATTTAGCTTGGCTACAATATAGTTGACATTGAACTTGGGCCCAGTAGTTGATGGGACTTCTTTGTTTGAAAAAAAGCCGTTCCAAGATTGTGAGTGGTGTTGAATTCATTAACATAAGGGCATTTGATTTCTAATAAAGTTTTGGTTTTTGAGTTGTATCCATCAAGTGAGGATGGAAACATTTGGACTTTATCGTCGGTAAAGATGGTATCGGGAAATTTTAGATTAGTGGTTTTTTCAAAGAAACTACACGCTAAGGGTTCGGTTTTGTTTCCATGTTAGGTGTATTTGTTGGTGGTAAAAGCAGTTCTAAATATTTTGTCACGGACTAATTGTTCTAAGGTTCTAAATTTATCATTTCCAGTGATACTTCCTATTTCTGAGGCGTTAATGTATTTTTTTCGATGTTGGTACCATTGTTGAGGTTCTTTGGTTGAGGTTGGGTATAAAAAAAGACTCTCGTGATGAGAGTCTTGGGTTGGATTTATTTGTTGGTTTTGGGGGTTGTTAATATTTGTATTAAATATATATTAAATTGTTTTTTTAATTGGGATTATTTTAATTTATTTATTATATTTATGTTTTTCGCCATATCTTCTAATGATAAATTTTTATCTTTAACATAATAACTAATTTTTATGGGTTTATTTGGATTTATTCTAACATTTTTGGTTTCAATGTTATAAATCGTTTGAAGGGGTTTATTTTTTTCCATTGCCATTACTTGATGATTATTGGTGATAAAAAATAATCCTAAAAAAGTAAATAGAACTATTATTAATAAATATAATTGTTTTTTTAATCTAAAAATTAACATTTTTCTCTCTTTTCTGTTTTTTATTTATTTTATTTTA
>NZ_BBIY01000057.1:0-3220 GCF_000744065.1 'Chrysanthemum coronarium' phytoplasma | reverse complement strand
ATAAGCCCATTAAACTTTTTGTTTTAGGATTATATTATTTTATACTATTATTAAAATATTTATTTACTCCCAAATCAGAATCAAAACAACCAGTTGAAACTGATAATTCTAATCTAGATGAATTAAAACAATTAAATAAAAAAATATCTGATTTAGAATACAGACTTAATTTACAAAAGAAACAAAATGTTATTAAAAAAGATTATAAATAAAAACCCCTAAATCCCCAAAGGGGACTTTATAGGAGGGGTGTAATAGGTTAATTCTTAATATGCATCGGCTGGCCGCCTAATTCGCTCTGCTCGTCTTTGAATACTTTTATACTTAATTTACAAAAAAAACAAAATGTTATTAAACCAGTTGAAAATAAATATCAAAAAAGAGGTTAAATTATGAAAACCAATGATCAAACAAAATCAAATAATAAAATCTTTATCATTTGGGGATTGTTTATATCAGTATCTGTTGTTGGTCTTTTAATACTTTTATTATTATTTTTACAACCAAAACAATCCCAACAATCGTTTAATCAACCAGTAGAGGCTAAACCTATTCAATCTTTTTCACAACAAGAACAAGAAACATATAATGCTATTTTGAAAAAAATTGACAGAGAAGTTGACAAATTATCAATTGAAGAAAAAATAGTTTATAGTCCAGATGGTAAAATAAAACATATTAAAATATTAGATTCTACAACTAAAAAAGAAATTAAAAGAATTATTTATCATGATGATGGTAAAACTATTTTTTACATAGAAACATTTGACTCTCAAACAGGTAAAAAAATTAAAGAAGACACATATAAAGATGGTGGTAAAATACTAAATTATATTGTGGAATTTAATCCTACAACAGGTGAAAAAATTAAAATAACTTATTACAACCAAGACGGAACTGTTAAAGAAGAAAAAACTTTTTAATCATGAATAATAAAAAAAGAAAAATAATCTTGATCGTTTTGGTTGTCTTCATCTCCATTATTCTTCTAATTCTCTTATTCCTTTTAGGTTTAAGATTACCTAAATTATTTAAATCAATTCAAGATAAAAATAAAGTTGAAACCCAATCTCAATATCAAACTCAATATATCCATGATACTAATAAAGTTAATAATATAATTGGATTAATTAATGCTTTAAAACATTTAAAGCAATTAAAAGAATCCAAAAACAAAAAACAAAACAAAGAACAAAAAAAACAAGAAGAAGCCCAATATCAATTTGATTGGAATTCAAATTATGATAACGATGATAATAAATTAGTTAAAGATATTGCAGTTGTAAGTTTAACTATTGGTGCAGGAGTTATTAGTTGTGTAGTTCTAACACCCATATTTGCCTCTGTAGGTCCAATTGCAGCTCCTCTTGCTTTATTACTTTAATTTAAATAGAAAGGAGAATTTAAATGTTAAATAAAGTTCAATTAATCGGTAATATCACTCATGATCTAGAACCAACAACTATTAATACTAATGAGGGTGAAATATCTAAATTAGATTTTAGTATAGCTGTTAATATCAAAGATAAAGTTAATTTTATTCCATGTGTTATTTTTAGAACCCAAGCAGACAATATGTTTATGTATCTTCATAAAGGTTCTAAAGTATATGTAGAAGGATCTTTATCAGTTGAAAGATATACTAATAGTGATGGAGAAAATAAAACCTCAACTAAAGTTATTGTTCAAAAAGTTATCTTTTTAGATAACAAAAATAAATAAAATAAGCCCCTAAACTAATAGGGGCTTATACAAGAAAGAGATAAAAAATGAAAAAAACAAATAAAGTTAAAAAAGAAACAATATTTAAAGCTCAAAATATTTTTTTAACTTATTCTCAATGTGATTTATCTAAAGAAGAAATTAAAACTTTTATCATTAATATTTGTGATGAAAAAAAAATTCAAATTAATTATTTAGTTGTTGGGATTGAAAACCATCAAGATCATAAAGGTAAACATCATCATGTTTTTTTTCAATTAAATAAAAGATTACAAACAAGGGATTTAACCATTTTTAATATTCCTAAAAATAATAAAGAAAAAAAATTAATTGATAATGAAAACATTAAAATTAAAGATTTTTTTTATTCTCCTCATATAGAACCACGTCCAGGTAATCCTATTAAAGATACTACTGACGTACGTAATTATGTAAAAAAAGATGGCGACTTCATTGAAGAAGGCACCTTTAAACATGTTCGTTATATTAAATTATCTAAAAATGAAAAACCTACTGAATTAGAAAGTTTAACTAATAATTATTTTTTAAAGTTAAGAGAAGAATATCAACAAAAAGAAATTAATATTTCAAAAACTAAAAATGAAATATTTAAAAAGTTAAAATTATATGCTGAATCATTAGAACCTAATTATGCTTTTAAAAATGCAAAAAGATTCAAAAACATGGTATTTGAATATATCTTTGAATCTGATATTAAAGAGTTCCCCATCTTTGATTTCTGCACTTTTAAAAAGATACCTATTTTAACTTCTACATATGAGATTTTAGAAACCCAAAAAGAACAATTATCAAATAGTATTTCTAAAAGATTTAAAACTTTGATTGTTGAAGGAAATTCAAAATCTGGTAAAACCCAATTTTTCAAAAGTGTTTTAACTAATCTTGAATTACCCTTTAATTATATCAAAGATGATGTAGATTTTTCAGATGAAAATTATGATGAAGATAAATATGTTAATATTTATGATGATATTGATATTTATGATATTCAAGCAAGAAACTTAACTAAAGTAGTAATAGGTAATCAAAAAGATTCTATTGTCAATATGAAATATAAACCAAGAACTAAAATTAAAGGTTCTGATATTAGTATTATGTTAGTTAATGAAGATACTTCAATTGAAAAATATTGTTTTGATAATTTCAAAAGAGGTAGAAAAGAATATAAGTATATCCGAGAAAATGCTATTTTTATTAATTTAGATAAACATACTATTACTCATTATGAATATCAAAAATATGAAAACGAACAAGCTGTAATTCAACATTTTGAAATACCGAAAAATTGGGATGGATTATTGTATTTTTTAGACCAAAAAAATAAAAGTTAAAAAATAGACCAAAATATTTCTTGGTCTTTTTTTGTAAGTAATTTCCTTAAAAAAAACGCACTATAAAACTTTACCGTTTTTAAACTTTGGTACATTTCAAGAATTAATTTTTTCATTATATCGTTTTTTATTAGGTTTTTCCTATC
>NZ_BBIY01000058.1:0-3147 GCF_000744065.1 'Chrysanthemum coronarium' phytoplasma | reverse complement strand
AAAAATCATAGAATTTATCATCGTCGATATGAGGAGCTAAAAGATTGCAATTATCTTTTATTTCTTGGCAATTGGTGTTTTCCAATCCGATGCCTACATCAGCTAATTTAAGCATTTCAACATCATTATAGCCGTCCCCTACACAAACTAATTGATGATGGGGGTAAAGTTCTTTTAATTTTTTAATACCACAAGTTTTATTCACACTTTGAGGCACCAAATCAACACCACCATTAGTTCTCCAATAATACGCTTGCAAATCTTTCAAATCTTTAAGAAAATTTTGCAATTTTTCTTTGTTGGGTTCGAATAACCACACTTGATAAACATTGTTGTGCAGATGAAATTCAGGGTTCACTACAGATTTTTTATTAGTGCAGTAAAGTTCTCCTAATGAAGGCGGAATTAAGTCTTGTGGGCTTGGTACAATTTCTTGTGTCATTCCTGTAAGACCTATGTGAATTTTGGCTTGATGGGCTTTTGCGATTAGTTCTTTGACTACTTCTTTTTTAAAAGGTCTATCATCAATTACTTTATCAAAATATTTAGTAAGACCGCCGTTAAAAAAGACAAAATGTTTGAAATAAGGTAGCAAATTGCCTAAAACATCTATTCTTTTAATGTTTCTTCCTGTGGCAACTGCTAAAACATTATCAGGGTTTTGGGCTAAAGTTTGGATGGCTTTGGTTGTTTGGGGAAAGATTTTTTTATATTTAGAACTTAAAAGGGTGCCATCAATATCAAAAATAAATAAAGATTCTTTTTTTTGTTTCATTTGAAACTCCTATTATCCTATCGTATTTGAGAAACACAAAAAATGATGAAATGCAAAAATGAAAGAAAAAATGCAAAAATGAAATTAGAAAAAAGGGGATGAATTAATTAATTGTAGCAAATTAAAATAAAAACTTTTGCTAAATATTTGTCTTATTTTCCTAATTGTAAATTGGAATTAACAGCAAAAAGGACAATCATTTTTTTGAAAAATATCTTTAGTGGAAGCTAAGGCTTGTTTGCTTGCTATTTGAGCAAAAAATAAAAAATCCTCAGTTTGGAGGGAAGCTTTTCCTGCTAAAATGCCATCAATAGCGGGTTGTTCTAAAATGGTTTTAATGTTGGCAACAGACACTGAACCGCCGTAAATAATTCTCATGGCACAAGATGCTTGGGAAGAATAAAGTGCAGTGACTTTGTCTCTAATTTGTTCAATGACTTTGTTAGCATCTTGGGGAGTTGCACTTTTGCCTGTACCAATTGCCCAAACCGGTTCATAAGCGATGATAATGTTTTGTAATGCTTCTTCTGGAACACCTGCAAAAATGTTGGTTAATTGTTGGTCTAAAAACACTTGGGTTTGGTTATTTTCCTTGGTAAGAAGCGATTCGCCCACACAAACAGTAGGAACTAATTTATGTTTGAGAGCTGATAAAAGTTTTAGATTAACTGTTTGATCGGTTTCTCCAAAAAGAGTTCTTCTTTCGCTGTGTCCTAATAAAACGTGCTTGACACCTAATGAAAGCAAATTTTGTGGTGAAACTTCGCCAGTAAAAGCGCCTTCGGATTCATAAAACATATTTTGGGCCCCTACTTGTAAATTAGTGCCTTGGAGTTGTGCTAAGGAATCCAATAAGGTAAGTTGGGGGAAAATTAAAGTTTGGACTTGGGTTTGGTAAGGAACTTGCAAGCTTACTTTTTGGATGAATTCCAGGGCTTCGTCTTTGCATTTGTACATTTTCCAATTACCTGCAATAACTTTTGTTCTTGGTTTGTAATTCATAAATTACTCCTTTAATATTTTTTTACAAAAAATAGATGGTGGACAAATTTGAACTAATTTTTTAAATCAATATTTTTGAAATGGAAATTGTTAAAAAGTTTTAAAATATTGAATTTAAATTTGTGATAAAGAGAAAGGAAAAACGCGAAAAGAGTTATTATTTTATATTAACATTTACAAATAAAATTATATCATAACAAGGCAAGGGTAAAAATATTAAATGTTGAAAAAATATAAATAAATATGGTAGTTTGGATTTGTTTAAAAAGTTAAATTAAAGAGTATGAGAGCAAAAAAAGAACTCAAAAGCCAAGAATCAAACCTATCTAAAAAACCACCATGACCTGGAAGGAAACTTCCAAAGTCTTTGATGCCATAATCTCTTTTAAATTTGGAAGCTAACAAATCGCTAATTTGAGAAATAATAGAAATTAAAAAAGCATAGATGGGAAAACTAATGCAAGAGTTGCAATCAATAAATAAAAAGACCATCAAAACTGTTATAGTAGAGCCAAAAGTGCCTAAAATAGCACCTTTTTGAGTTTTTGTAGGACTTAGGCGAAAAGCTAGGGGTCTTGTTCCTAAAAAGGGGAAAAAACGCGGGAAACGTGCTAAAAAAGCAAAAGAATCAGTGAGCATAACTGCTAAAAAAAACAAAAGCAAATAATGCCAATGCAGGAAAAACAAAGAAAAAAGACAAGCCATCAAAAAACCAATATAAAAGGTGATAAGAAAGGTTTTACTTACATCTTTAGTTTGCAAAAAAGGTAAAAAAACTAGCATTATTAAAACTAACACAAAAGGCAAGAATAAAAGAAGGAAAAAATTTAGGTTCGAGGGAGCTGATTTTGTTAGGGATACAAATGTGTCTTTATTAAGGAATAAAAAGTTTAATTGTTTTGCGTCTTTTATTAAGTTTTGATTTTGACAAATATTTGGATACAACACCAAACAAACAACTGTAAAAAATAATAAAGTAGAAGTGGCAACTAACCCAAATTTAATAAAGGTCTGTTTTTGGTTATCTTTGGGATGTTTGAGTATAAAAAACATTTCTTGCACTGCTTTTATTGCTAAAAGGGCAAAAACTACAAATTTGATTTCTAAAGGGGCATAATAATAAAAGAAAAAAGAAAATAAAACTAAGGTGGCCCCTGTTATTATTCTCTTTTTTATCATATAAACCTCCATTTTTTTAAAGCGAAAGGTAAAAATTGGGTAAAATTGTTGTATTTGGAAAACGAAATCATTTTAAGCTTTTAATAATTCAGTGTTTTTAGTGGTGGTGTGTTTTTCAATAAGTTTAATGTTTTTATCAGTTAATGTTTGAATTTGATTTAAATAAAAAGTTTCTAAATCTTTAGTAAGTT
>NZ_BBIY01000059.1:0-3138 GCF_000744065.1 'Chrysanthemum coronarium' phytoplasma | reverse complement strand
ATTTTGGGTTTCTATAGCATCAACCGCTTATGAACTTTACCAATTTTATCAAGAAGGAACCCGAAATCCAAATCCACCTCAACAACTAGAAAATAAAATCGAAAACCCAAACACTCACACACCCCACCACGAAGAGGCAATACAAACAAACAATAACGTCGAAGAGGCAAACCAAAACACAAACAATGAATCCCAAGAAGATGAACCCCAAGAAAGAGAAACTCAAAAAAAACAAACAGCCAAACCACCTGAACTAAACAATAACGAACAAACTCCTCAACTAACTACACAACAACCAATTCATAAACAAAAAATAGAAAACAAAAGAAATGAATTAAATCCTGAAATGCAAAAACAAGTTGAGGAGTTAATTCAACAAGAAAAAGCAAAAACTCAACAATTAGAACAAGAAAAAAACTATCTAGAAGCCAATTTACAAGCTCAACAATTAGAAATGTTAAACATCAAAAATCAAAAAGATAACTTAGAAAATCAACTCACATCAAAAGAAAAAGAATTAGCAAATAATCAAGAATTAACAGAAGAAACCAAAAACAAATTACAACAAGAAATTAACGATATCCAAACTAATTTAAACCATCAAATTGAAAATACCCAAAACAAAAATAACGAAATCCAAAATTTACAAACCCAAAAAACTCAATTAGAAAATCAATTGTTTTCAAACAAACAAGATTTAGAAAAACTACAGCAAGAAATTAATCAAAAAGAAGAACAACTACACACCAAACAACAACAATTAATCAGTCAAATTAACTTATCTAATGAAGAAAAACAACAACTAAATTCAGAAATTAACACCTTAAAAACTGATATTAACCAAGAAAAGGTTAATTTCGAAGCTCAACTAGCACTCAAAGAAGAAGAAATAACCCAATTAAAACAAAACGAAACAAACCTAAAACAACAATTAACCCAAAAACAAGATGAAACAACAAGCCTGAGAGAACAACACGTAAAAACTTTGGAAGAAATTCAAAAACAAATAGATAATTACAAAAACATTGTCAAGGAATTAGAAACCGAAACCGAAACTCTAAAAGAACAAATTGCAAAAAATAATGAAAAAGCCAGCAAACTACGAGAAGAATTATTAACTAAACTAAATCAAATTAACACCATTAATCAAGAATTAGTTACTCTTTCACAACCCCAAACATTATTACAAAAAGAATTATCAGATTTAACTCAAACTTACGATGAATGGCAAAATAATTGCGAAATTGAAGCCAATAAAATAAGGCTTGTTAAAACTAATATTATAGACACTCAACACATTAAAGATAGACAAATGTATTACTCTCCTGTCCCCTTTACAGTTGAATTAACCCCAATTTGGGAAGCAGAAGACATGCGCGAACCGAAAGCCAACCAACTTATACAAAACGCAAATAAAAAAATAATAAATAGTAGACCAATAGAAATCAATGGAAATACGTTTCATTATATAAAACCTGATTTATGTTTCAAAAAAATACTTTTTATAAATCCTGACTTTTCCAACCCAGAAGTTTATAACATCCTTCCAAATCAAGAATATTGGCACTTAAAATTTAGTAACAGCGTAAGTGAAACTCCTCCCCCAAATAAACTAAATAATTATAAATCCATATTAGAACAAAAAACTAATAATTTGAATGAAATTACACAAACACTAACCAACAAACAACAAGAACTCAATAATTGCCAACAAGAAATAACTGATTTAATTACCAACCAAAAACCTGATGACACTCTACAACAAGAACTAAATAACAAAGAAACGCATATCAAAACCTTAAAAAACGAAATGCAACAACTAGAAATTAAAGAACAAGGATTTAGAAGTGAAATAGATACTTTGAAACTAGAAAACAAAAACCTAAAAGAAAAATACACTAACGATTTAAATAAAATCCAAGAACAACTAAACACATCTAAAACCGAAAACGAACAACTAGAAAAAGAAATCAAAGAAATTCAAGATGAATTGGTGAAAAACGGCAATGCAAACGAAGCATTAGTTAACCAATTAAATAATAAACAAACTCAAATTAAAGACTTAAAAGGCAAAATCAACATCTTAGAAGCTAACGAAATTCAACTACAAGAAATAATCAACCAAAAAGATGAAGAAATAGCAAAACTACAACAAACCATCCAAGAACAAGCAGAACAAATTATCAAACTAACTGCCGAAATTGAAGCCAACATGGAAACTTTCAAACAACAATCAATCAAAATCCAACAACTAGAAGGTGCAATCTCAGGACTTGAAGGCGCAAGTGGTTCATTAGGATTCGAAAACAAAGAACTACAACACGAAATCGCCAAATTAAAAGAGCAATTGAAAAACGAACAATCTGCCCACGAAACAATGAAAGAAAAATTAGACGACCAAATCCTAAAATTAAAAACCGATAATTCAACCCTAACCACCAAAGCCGACCAACTAAAAATCAAAACCTCCAAATGGGACAAAAGCGTAGAAAGAACAGGTGCAGTAGTAAACACAGTTATTTCAACGAAATCAGGAGCCATAATAGGAGCTTCATTGGGCTCTGCCATTTTACCTGGTGTCGGTACGATTATTGGCGGAGGCATAGGTGGTTTAATTAGTGGTGCCGCATCTGTTGCATCAAAATGGGACACATACAAACAATGGCTTGGATGGTAACAATAATGAATATTTTTTTGCATTATTGTTCTATTTATGTTAAAATAAAAGTAAGTTAAAAAAAGGAAATTTAAGATAGAATGGAATTATTTAAGATATTAACTATTGTATTTTTTTTGGGTATCATTTTTGGGTCAATCCCTTTATGGATTTGGTTTATTCAAAAACGAGAAAATACAAATAGGATTAAAAAAGTCAATATAAAGACGGGTTTGATTATTTATTATGTCATGATGTCTGTTTCAGTTGTTGGATTTGGAGTATTTTTATTTTTAGATAATAAATATGATATAATCAAATCAAAACCTAAAATCTACGAAATTCCCTCAACCAAAATAGAAACCCAAGAGGAGTGGTTTCAAACAAAAAGCGGTGCAAAATACACATATAATGAAAATAATTTACAAAAAAATAATAATAAAAGTTGGCTATTAACCGATATCGCGCAAGAAGGTGTTCCG
>NZ_BBIY01000060.1:0-3121 GCF_000744065.1 'Chrysanthemum coronarium' phytoplasma | reverse complement strand
TTGTTTATCCATTTTGAAAAAATCCTTTCTTTTAACTTAATTTATTCATATATTCATATATTATCCTTAATGAGTGTTTTTTTAAAAAAACACTCATTTATTTAATCCATGTAATTTTAGTTGCATCGGGAACAATAAAACCAAGTTTATAAGCTGCAAATATAAAAATACAACCAAGAGCAATTAAAATTAATATTTGTCTTAAAGTCATTTTTTATCCTCCTTTTTATGATTTAGCTATTGATAAATAACCTTTTGAAGCAAAATAAACAATCAAAGGAATAACAATGCCTAATGTAGGTAAAATCCAATATGTAAAAAAACTGCCTAAAGTTAATTTATTTATTCTAAAAGATTTTTTACTGAAATAAGAACGCCTGTAATTTCTCGCCATTTTAATCTCCTTTTTTATTATTTAATAAGAAAAATATTTTTTAGTATTTAGAAACAATAAGGAAACCAACTTAAAAGTTGGTATTTTTTTTAATGGTTCTTTAATCGCCTACAATATTTGAAGGTTTAATCCAAAAAGAAGAAATAAATTTTGAAGGTTTTTGCGATTAATTAAAAAAAATAGCAACTCCAAACGAACCAATTCAATTTGTAACATTCCAAAATACTACTGCAATCCCAGTAATTGAAAAAATAGTAGCGCAAACAAATATGCAAGAATCACAGCCACTTGTTAAAAAAACAATGAATTAAGTAGTCCTCCTGCATGCTTTCAGGATGTTTCACAAAAGAAATCCGATATTTTTGTAATAGATAGTTTTATGGCTAGATGGGCTTGTGCCTCAGATAATAATTTAGCTTTTTTTAACATGAATTCCAAAAATTTAAGTCATTCTGCTTGCCCTCAAGGTTTGGGAATGTTTTTGCCTAAAAAAATGAAAAAGATAGAAGAATACCAAATTTACAAGAAAAGATAAATACCGCATTATTGGAATTGAGATTAGTAAAACAAGAAGAAGGCAAATTCCTAGATATTATAGATTTAAAAAATAAACTTAATAGCTTGGAAAACAAATTAGAAAGATTAGCAAATCCAGAAACACAAATTACACATGAAAATGAAGAAATAAAAATAACAACAAAACAAATAGAACAATTAGTAAAAATCACAGATATTGACACACTAAAAGCAAAACTTAAGGAACTTACAAATCCATTAGAACAAAATAAATCAATTTTAAGTGATAATGAAAAACAAAACTTAATAAATGAAATTGCAAAAACAAAAAAACAAATCACAAACATAGAAAAAATAACCAAAAAATGGGTAGACGATATTTTTGAAAACCACCAAGAAACAATTAATCTAGCAAAAAATAATACTTGGTCACAAATTAGAAAAACTTTTCCATCTTATAAAGAAGGACTTAAAACTACTTTAATTTTGGCTATTGATGGTCTTTTTTTAGGCTTTTTATTAGTTATTTTATGCACCTTAATGAAAAATGCCCAATCCAATAATCCTTATATATTAAAAATTAGCAAAGGAATAAATTGGATCTTTGATATTTTATTTTTCATTTTAAAAACGATGCCAACAGCAGCCCAAGCAATGCTTGTTTATTATGGCATTGGAAAGCTTTGTAATAAAGGTGTTATTACTTCTCTTAATGCAGGACTTTTGGTTTTGATTCTTAATTCTTTAGCAAACATTAATGTAATTTTAATGCAGAATATCAAATTTTTAGATAAAGGACAAATTGAAGCGGCATTGAGTTTGGGAATGAGCCAAAGACAAGTTTTTTCTCTATTGTTTTTCCCCAAGCTTTGAAAAGATCATTGCCTTTTATTATCCAACAATTCATCACAAACATTAAAGATAGTTCTTTTTTTGCTATGATAGGCGTCTCTGAGTTAACTTTAGTAGCTAAAAATAATACTGGAGTGACTTTTAATCCGATCTTGCCTTTTGCTATGATAACTGGTTTTTACTTAAGTATCATTGTTATTACTAATTTATTAAACAAAATATTTACTAAAAATATCCTTCATAAATAAATAATTTTTCAAAGTTTTAACACCGAAACCTGATAAAAGGACATTAGCTAATGTGTTCTTTTTTGGGTGGCGGGCATGTAAATATTATTTTGGTTTATGATTTTGAGGAAAAAAAACAAAAATCAAAATAAAACTGATATAATATATAAGTATGATATTTTTATCATTTAAAACAAAAAGCTGATGTGGCGGAATGGTAGACGCACTTGACTCAAAATCAAGCGAGCAATACTCATGTCGGTTCGAGTCCGACCATCAGTACCATTAATTTATTTTTATTTATAATTGCATCTATGAAAAGAAATAACAAATAAAAAATTGCATGAATTTCATGTGTTTTTTTATTTGTTTTATTTTTTAAAAAACGATTTGAAACAACAATTTTGATTTCTTGCCTCTTTTCCCAATCAACTATTAGGTGGTATTTATTGTGTCTACTCATTCATTTAAACAATTTATCGAACAAAAAGGTTTTTGCAAAAAATATTTTCAAAATCCTCAAATAAAAAAAATATCAGTTTGCCAAAAAAGCCCAAAATGGGTTTTACAAATCACATTTAAACATTTACCTTTAGTTTGTGATTTAGCATTTTTTTTAGAACAATTACTCCAAGAATTAACTATTTTATGGAAAAACCAAGCGCAAACTAAGCCTAATTTGCCCCAAATTGAATACCACATCGATTTTGAAAATTGGGATTATCTAGAATCTTTGGCAGAAAGTTATTTTAATTATATTATAAACCAAGCCATTTTAATAAAAAAATATCATGATTTAGATTATTTTGCAATTCAAAATCACCAAGTAAATTTTCAAAACGGCAAATTTATCATTTTTGTAAATCCTAATGCATTTAAATGTTTAAATAAAAAAATGGGACTTCTTCAAGATTTTTTTTCTAAATTTTATGGTTTTAAAAATGAATTTATCTTATCAACAGATAGAAAAATTGATATCAATAGAAAAAAATCCACAAATATTGAAATCGAAGAATTGCAACAAAATCCGAATCATCAAACCAACTCCAACGAACAAAATCAAGAAAAAAATCCAAATAACAAATCAAATCCAACTTCTCAAACCGATCAAACAAAACAAGCAAAAACAACA
>NZ_BBIY01000061.1:0-3106 GCF_000744065.1 'Chrysanthemum coronarium' phytoplasma | reverse complement strand
CCCTTGATTGATTTTCTTGTTTAATCTTTGAGTTTCCACAGTGTTATTAGTTAATAAATAAAATTCAAAACGAGTATCAAGTTTTTTTAATTGTTGAGCCTCTATCATGGCTTGTTTGTAACGATCACGAAGACATGTTTTAAAATTAAAAGCGATAATGCGTTTAGTTTTAGTAAATAAAACTAAATCAAATTTAATATCTGGGATGAAGAATAAATAAGCTTGCGGATATAAATGAATGATTCCTTTATTTTGAAAATATAATAAAATAAGATATTCATTGATTTTACCACGGATCACTTTTTGACTTTGAGAGTGATAGTTGTTATCAGTTAAATATTGATCTAGTAAATGGTGATGATGATTCATATATTTATGAAAATTAAGTGAAAATGATATTTTATGAAAAAGTTTTTTTAAAATATTAACACATTGAGTATTAGTGTTAAGTTGTTTAATTTGGTAAAAATCTTCGTTAGTTAACATCTTGCTTCCTTTCTCAAGAAAAAAAGACCTTGTTTTAAGGTCTTTTCTTCTTAATTTTTTTTGTTCTCCAAGTAATGGTCCCATCAGGTTTGATGGTTTTAATTTTTCCATTATGGTAATAAAAATAAAGATTACCGTTTTGACATTTTTTCTTAATAACAATAGCCATTATCTTTCTCCTAGATATTTCATAATTTTTTGGATGTTTGATGGAATGGGATCGCTTCCGTTTAAGATTAATTTCTTAATATCACTAGTATAATGAGTGAGATAATGATTGTATCCTTGGCGAACGGTTTGAAAATAGGTTAATGATTGTTTTTCAATCAGATCTCTTTGATAGTTTTTTTGTTTCTTCTTTCTATTTCTTCCGATAAGAGGGTCAATATCTAAATAAATTAATAAATCAGGTTTTCTTAAGATAGTTTCATGATTCAGATTAAAGATCTTTTTTAAAGGTAAAAGTTGTTTCTTTTCCTTAAAAAAGGGAAATAATTGGTAAGCATAAGTGGATGGTAACCAACGATCTAAGATAATTAATTGATGATTTTTAAATAATTCCGCTTGGATTTGAGACATATTAGTGAGACTTAAATAAAAACGAGTGATGTAATCTACTTGTTGAAAATTTAAAAATAAATCTCTAATTTCCTTCCCAAGAGAACTACTCCCTAAACCTTGATAAAGTTGATGAGGGGTTTTTAAGAGGGGTCGAAGGGAATTGATAAGAGAAGTTTTTCCACTTCCGTCAAGTCCTTCAAAAACGATTAATTTCATCATTGTTTTCTCCTTTGATTTTTAATTTGGGCATAAAAAAAAGACCTTCAAATTGAAGGTCTAAAAGTATGAATCAATTATTTGATTTTGCTTAATTGTTTTAAATAAGTGGTTTTTTCTAATTCGTCTTTGGCTTTGGTTAAAAGAGCTAAGTATTTTTGACTATCTTGAATCATTTTTGTAATAAAGGTTTTGTCAGGATAAATCCGAACAACGTGATAGTTTTGGTCGTTAAAATAGACTAAAAAGTAAGCAAATTGTGCTTGAGAACAATAGAGTTGACATTGAACTTGGGCCCAATAGTATTGTGGGATATTTTCTAACTGAGGGTGAGTTAAAAAATGAGTCCAAGTGGTTGAGACTTCTTGGTTTTCATTCACATAAGGACATTTAATTTCTAAAACAGCTTGGTGTTGTTCATTGTAACCATCTAAAGATGCGGAAAAAAGGTTAACTTGATCATCAGTAAAAATAGTGTCTTCGAAAATTAAATTGGTTTTTTGTATGAAAAACTGTCGCGCGATGGGTTCCATTTTTTGGCCATGCAGTGTATATTGATTAGCGGTAAAAGTAGTTCCAAAGAGTTTATCAAGAACTAACTGTTCCATGGAACGAAAAGGGTCTAACCCCGTAATGGAAGCAATTTCCGAAGCGTTGATGTATTTTTTTCGATGTTGGTACCATAATTTGGTTCTTTGATTTAAGTTTTTGATTCTCATAATATTCATTCTTTCTTAAATATTTTCTTTAATAATAATAAAAGATATTTTCCTAAATAATAAATAAACCGTAGAATGTGATAAAGACATTTAAAAAGAAAATCAATTAAATATAAAAGATGAGGAAGAAATAATAAAATAATTGTTAATAAACCTAAATTTAACCATTGATTTTGATAAGTAAAGAAATAATGACTGATAGTATTAAGGCTATTATTTAGCTTGGTTAACCAAGTATTAAATAGATTCCACATGATTGGGTTGTTTCGTGATTAAATGTTGATAGAATTGAACCACTATTCCTTGTTTTAATTGGTGAAGACTTAGTTTAACGGTGAAAAGATAGAATTTAATGACATAATAAATAGTGATAATTGGAATAAATAAAAGTAGAGTGATGATGAAAAAGATGAGATTACTAGGTAAAGATTGAAAGATTTTTTTCATTAACATGGTTTTTGTTTCCTTTCCAAGGGGTGTGTTGTTAAATAAAAAAAGACCCTGAAGGGTCTTGAGTTTGTGATTAAAAAATTTAATTATTTTAACGTCTTCTATGATTATTTGGTTGATTTTGGTTATTTTGTATTTGATTTCTAATGATATTTATTTGTCTTTGATTTTGATCTATTCTTGTTTGAATATTTCTTAAGGTATTTATTTGTTCTTCTGAAGCATAAAGTGGTGTATTATTAATTGCTGAAATCATCTCTTGTGTTAACAATAAATATTCTCTTTCTAATTGAACTATTGTCATATTATTATCAAAATTTCTTAACATTTGTTCTTGATTATTTAGTTGTCTTTGTTGATAAGTTATTATTTGTTGGTGTACTTGTTGTATTTGATTCAACAAAAAATTAATTTCTGTTACTGAACTATGATTAAAAAGAGCATTAATCAATTGTTGAGATATTCTACCTTGGGTTAATAATAAGTTTCTAAAAGTATTATATTCATCTATATGATTATCAACAACTGAATTATTTTCAGATATACCATCGTTATTATCCATTGCCATAACTTGATAATTATTAGTTATAAATAATAGTCCTAAAAAAGTAAATAAATAAATACTTATTATTTTAAATTGATTTTGTAATTTAATCATTAATTAAATCTCCTTT